>JAVLCF010000046.1 GCA_031581195.1 Trueperaceae bacterium
ATCACCGCCCTCGCCCTCGCGCGGTTGGGGCGCCGCGTGGCGCTCCTCGACGACGTCGGCGACGACCCGCACGGCGCCGTGATCGCGGACGCCCTCCGGCGCGACGGCGTCGCGACCGACCTGCTCCGGCGCGACGCGCGCGGCACCGCCGTCACGGTCGTCCTGCCCACGAACGGCGACCGGGCGTTCGTCACGCACCTCCCCCCCGACCCCGCCCCCCTCGACCTCGCCGCGGCGCTCGCGCGGACGCGCCCCCGCTGGCTGCACGTCGCCGGCACCGCCCCCGCCCTCGCGTTCCCGGACCTCGTGACGCTCGCGCGCGATGCGGGCGTCCAGGTCGCCTTCGACCCCGGGTGGCACGACGACGACCTCGACGCGCCGGAGGTGCGCGCGCTCGCCTTCGCGTGCGACGCGCTGCTGCCCAACCGCAGCGAAGCGGCCCGCCTCGCCGGCCTGCCCGACGACGACGCGGCGCCCGCCGCCCTCGCGCACCTCGCGGCGCAACGCCCCGACGGCGTGACGGTCGTCAAGGACGGCGCGCGGGGCGCCTGGGGCGTCGCGCCGGGCACGCCCGACGCGCGGCACGCCGCCGTCCCCGCCGTCCCCGTCGTCGACGCGACCGGGGCGGGCGACGTGTTCGACGCGGCGTTCCTCGACGCCTGGATCGACGGCGTCCCCCTCGAGGACGCCCTGTACGCCGGCGCGGCGGCGGGCGCCGCGGCGGTGGGCCGGATCGGCGGCGCGACCGGCGCCCCGACGGCCCGCCCGACGCGCGAAAGGAGCGAAGCGTGAAGATCGCGATTCTGGGGGGCGGCAGCGCCTACGCCCCCGGCCTGGTGGCGGCGTTCGCGGAGAAGGCCGACGCCTTCGACGGCGCGGAACTGTTCCTGATGGACGTCGCGGAGGCGGAACTCCAGATCGTGGCGCGCCTCGCGCGCCGCCTCCTCGAGGGCACCTCCCTCACGGTCCGGGCCGGCACCGACCGCGTCGCGGCGCTCGACGGCGCGACGCACGTCCTGACGACGTTCCGGGAGGGCGGCCTCGACGCCCGCGAGCGGGACGAGACCGTCCCGCTGCTGCACGGCGTCGTCGGGCAGGAGACGATCGGTCCCGGCGGCTTCTTCTTCGCCACCCGCACGCTTCCCGTGATCCGGGCCGTCACCGACGAGATGCGCGCCTGGGCGCCGGGCGCGACGCTGGTGAACTACGCCAACCCGACGCAGATCGTCGCCGAAGCCGTGCAGCGCCACACCGACGTCCCCGTCGTCGCCATCTGCGACCAGGCGGACGACGACCGCGTGCACGTCGCCGCCGCCCTCGACCTCGCGCCGCACGAGGTGGAGCTCGAGGCGTACGGCGTGAACCACGCCACCTGGAGTTCGCACGTCCGCATCCGGGGCGAGGACGGCGTCGCGCGCATGATCGCGGAGGCCGACCGGGTGCACGCCCGCGAGGACGTGTCGAACCGCACGAAACGCCAGTTCGAGCTCACCCGCCGCTTCGGGCAGGTCCCGAACTCCTACCTGCAGTACAGCTACTACCCCGAAGCGACGCTCGCCGAAGCGAAGGCCGCGAAGCGCACCCGCGCCGCCACGATCCGCGCCGACCTCCCCGCCGACTACGCCCACTTCGCGGAGCAGGCGGACGCGAAGGTGCCGCACCTGACGCGCGGGCGCGGCGGGTCGGTGTTCGGCGACTTCGCCGTCCGCGTCCTCGAGGCGCTCGCGACCGGCCGGCGGGCCCGCCTGATCCTCAACGTCCGCAACGAGGGGCGGGTCGTGCCCGACCTGGACGCCGACCGCATCGTCGAGGTGCCCAGCGTCGTGGAGGACGGCGTCGTGACGCCCGAACGCCAGGCACCGCTCGCGGCGGACCGGGCCGGCCTGATCCGCATGCTGGCCGACTACCAGGTGGCCGCCGCGGACGCCATCTGGGCGGACGACCGCGCGGCGTGGCCGCGCGCGCTGGCCGCCAACCCCCTCGTGGGGTCGCTCGACCTCGCCGACGCGCTCCTGCGCGACCGGGCGGCCGCCGGCCCCTGACCGGCGGCCCCGCGGGGCCGCGGGGCGGTCAGTCGAACCCGGCGGCCGGCTGCGGCACCCGCACGGGGCCGCTGCACGGCATGCCCTCCTCGAACAGGGCGCGTTCGTCCTCCGGCAGCCGCGCGCGCGCCAGATCGCGAATGCCGTTGACGCCGATGAAGAACTCGCGCATCATCACGACCAACAGGTAGCGTCCGGTCTCCGAGAGCTCGAGCACCTCGTCGTCGTCCCGCGAAAACGCTCCGGCGGCCTTGAGGAACAGGTACTCCGACCAGAGCGCCCGCTCGACCGGCACGCCGGTCCGCTCGCGGAAGCTGCGCTTGTCGAGCCGCAAGCCGAACAGGTCCATCATGAGGCGGTAGCGCCGCCGGTCGGCGCGGTTCAGCGGCATGTGCGCATCGACGCTGAGCCGCCCGCCCTCCACCGCCTCGTTGTACGCCCGGAGGCTGAACGGGTTGGCGTACAGCTCCTCGTCGAGGTAGCTGAACGACCCGGACCCGATCCCGACGTACTCGTCGTGATCGACGATGTACTCGTCGATCATCCGCGACGTCTTGCGCGAAAACGCCCACGCCGAGGTCGCTTCGAACGCCTCCGAGAGGCGCCGGGACAACAATCGGTACTGGCGTTCCTCGCGCCCGTAATCGACCCTCCCGAGCGCCTTCTCGAGCGGCTTCTCCACCGCGGGCGACACCATCAACGGGTAGTACGTGACCTGATCCGCGCCGGTCGCGGTGAGCGCCTCGACGTCGCGCAGCAGCACGTCGTCGCTGAGGGACGGCAGGTTGAAGATCATGTCGACGTTCAGGGTCGTGAGGCGGCCCGCGGCGAGTTCGAGCCCCCGCAGGATCTCCTCGGCGGACCCGTACGCATCGAAGCGTTTCATCTGCCGCAACAGTTCGTCGTCGAGGCTCTGCACCCCGACCGACAAGCGGTCGACGTGCCCCTCGAGCTGCCCGAGGATGGCGTCCGTCAGGTGGTTCGGGTTCGTCTCGGTGGAGACCTCCTCGACGTCGAACAGCTCCTTGGCGAGCTGGATCGTTTCGACGAGCTCCTCCGGCATCACCGTCGGCGTGCCGCCCCCGACGTACATCGACGTGAAGGCGTAGCCGCGGTCGGCGACCCGCCGCATCTCCTCGCGCAGGTTCCGGAAGTAGCGCGTCGCGGCGTCCTCCTGGAACGGAAAGCGGTTGAACGAGCAGTAGGGACACAGCCGGTGACAGAACGGCACGTGCGCGTACAGAAGGTAGCCGCCCCGGTGCGACGGGCGCGGCAGGTCGCCGGGCCGGTACGGCTCAAGGCGGAGTTGTTGGTCGCGGAGACCGCGGAGGCGGGCGGTGAGGAGGCGTTCGGCGATCACGCGGCCGGTCCCCCGGCGGCCGCGCACGGACTCGTGGGAGCGGCGGTATGCATGCGGGGAGGATACCGCGGGGGGTCGGGACGTTCGTCGGCCGCGCCGCCCCCCTCCCGCCGGGGCGCGGGGGTAGGATTCGCGGCATGCCGCCGTCCTCCTCCGACCGCAGCGTCGACCGGGTCGTGGCCGCCCTCCACGCGCTCGGCCTTCCCGCCGACGTGCGCGAGATGCCGGGCTCGACCCGCACCGCCGCGGACGCCGCCGACGCGGTCGGCTGCAGCGTCGCGCAGATCGTGAAGTCCCTCGTGTTCGACGCCGAGGGGGACCTCGCGTTGGTGCTGGTGGGCGGTGACCTGCGCGTCGACGAGGCGCACCTCGGCGCGATCCTCCGTCGCGACGTCCGCCTGGCCGACCCCACCCGCGTCCGCGAGGCGACCGGCTTCGCGATCGGTGGGGTCGCCCCCGTCGGGCTCCGCACCCCGCTCCCGACGTACCTGGACGATCGACTCCTCCGCCACGCGGTCGTGTGGGCGGCGGCGGGCACGCCGCGGTCGGTCGTGCCGCTCGACCCCGCCCGCCTCGCCGACGCCACCGGCGCGACGCCCGTCGCGTTGCAGGCGCCGGCGTGAGCGGCGCCGCCGGACCGGGCGACGCGCGACGCTTCGCCATCCGGCTGCTGCACATCAACGTCGGGCTGGCGGTGTTCGGGGCGAGCGTCGCGCTGATGCTGGCGGCCGGCGTGGGGCTGGGCCCCTGGGACGTGTTCCACGAGGGGTTGGCGCTGCGGACGCCCCTCACCGTCGGGCAGGCGATGGTCGGCGCCGGGCTGGCGCTGCTGGCGGTCGCGTGGGGGCTGGCGGGCGTCCGGCCGGGCCTCGGCACGGTCCTGAACATGGCGCTCATCGGACCGTGGGTGGACCTGTTCCTCGCCCGCCCCTGGTTCCCCGACCCCGGCGGCGGGGTGGACGGGTGGGCGTGGTTCCTGACGGGCCTCGCGCTCAACGGCGTCGCGACCGGCCTCTACATCACCGCCGGCCTGGGGGCGGGGCCCCGCGACGGCTTCGCCCTCGCCCTCGCCGACCGGTTCGGGACGTCGGTGCGGCGCGCCCGGACCGGGGTGGAGGCGATCGTGTTGGCGTCGGGGTGGGCGCTCGGCGGGACGGTCGGGTTCGGCACGCTGGCCTTCGCGGTCGCGATCGGGCCGCTCATGCAGGCCGGCCTGCGGGCGGCCCGCCCCCTCGAGGGGGCGTACGGGACGCCCGCCCCTGGTTCCGCCCCCTGACCGCCGGGTCGACTGGGGACGTGTCGCACCACACGTGGAACTACCAAGCGACCCTCCGCGCGGCCGGCTACCGCGTCACCCCGCAACGCGAACGCCTGATGGACGTCGTGTGCGCCGCGGGACGGCGACTCACGGCGCAGGAGGTGTGCGACGCCGTCGCGCAGCCCGCGCCGGACGGGGGGCCGGCGATGAACCCGGCGACGGTGTACCGCAACCTGCGCTTCCTGAGCGAACGGGGCCTGCTGCGCACGGTCCGCGATCCGGAGGGCCGCGACCGCTACGCGCTGGGAGGCCCGGCGTCGCACCACCACCTCCGGTGCCGCGCGTGCGGCACCGAGCTGGAGGTCGACGGAAGCGTCACCGACGCGGCGTACGCGCGCATTGCGCGCGCGACCGGCTTCGTCGTCGACACCGACCACCTGGTCCTGGAGGGCCTCTGCGCCCCCTGTCGCGCCGGCGCCCGCTGAGGCCGGCGGCGCCCCCTGCTATCCTCGGCCCGGCGCGCGCCCGTAGCTCAGTCGGATAGAGCGGCCGCCTCCTAAGCGGCAGGTCACAGGTTCGAATCCTGTCGGGCGCACCACCCCACCGCCGCCCCCGCGAGCGGACCGGCGGGCGGCGCGGGACGTCCGCCCGTGCGCCCGTCCGCCCGGGCGTCTATGCTGCGGCGAGGAGGTGGACCATGCTGGTTCGCGAATGCATGCAGCGAGACCCCGTCACGGTGGCGCCCGACACGCCGGTCCTCGAAGCGGAGTGGCGCATGCAGGAGGGCGGCTTCCGGCACCTCCCGGTCCTCGACGCGTACGACCGGCTGGTCGGCATCGTCAGCGACCGCGACCTGCGCGAGGCGGCGCCGTCGGACGCGACCGCCCTGTCGCGCCAGGAGCTCACGTACCTCCTCAGCCGCCTCGCGGTGAAGGACGTCATGAGCGCGGACGTGACGACCGCCCGCCCCAACGAACCGGCGGAGACCGCCGCCCACCGCATGCGCGACGCGAAGCTCGGCGCGCTCCCCGTCGTCGACGACGGCCGCCTCGTCGGGATCGTCACGACCACCGACATGCTCGATGCGCTCGTGCAGATGCTCGAGGCCGCGCGCGGCGCGAGCCGCTCGGAGCCCCGCTGACCCCCACCACGCCGCCCCGTGCCGCGCCCCGCCGCGCCGCCCGGCCGACCGCCGGCCGGACCGTCGTCGCGACCCTGGTGGCGTGCGTCGCCCTCGCCGCGGCGGCGATCGCGACGGCCGCCCCGCCCCCGGGCGGCGTGCCGGTCGCGGTGCTGGTGCCGGACGCCGCGACGACGATGCTGGGCACGATCGCGGCGGCCTGGCCCGACGCGCCGGTCGTCGGGGTCGACGTCGACCGCGACGCGCTCGACGTCCGCACCGTCCGCTACCCCGCCCCCGACGCCGCCGGCGACGCCGCCCGCGCGGCGGTCGCGGACGGCGCGTGGGCGGTCGTCTGCTGCGAAACCGAGGCCGCCACCACCGCCGTGGCGGACGCCCTCGCCGGCCGCGACGCGCTGCTGGTGTCGCCGTACGGCGGCGCGGTCCGTGCCGCCGCCGGCCGCCAGGTCGTCCTGGGGCTCGCCCCCGCCGAAGCGCTCCGCGCGTTCGTGCGCGACGCGTACGCGGAGGGCGCCCGCGCGATCGGCGTGATGACGCCCGAGGGGCTCGAGGGCGACGTCGCCCTCGAGGCGCTCCGCGGGACCTTCGCCGCGGGGGACCTGACGCTGCGCGGCGTCGGCCGCTACCCCGCCGGCGCGACGCCGCTCACGCCGGAGGCGTTGTGGGTCGCGACGCGCCTTCCCGACGTCGTCGTCGCTTGGGATGACGCCGCCGGCGCGCAGGCCGCCTGGCGGGCGTTGCGGGCGCGGGGCTGGAACGGTCCCGTGTACGCCCCCGCCACGGTGCTGGACGTCCCGTCCGGCCCCCCGCGCGGCGGCGGGCCGGAGGGCGAGGTCCGCCTCGCGGTCCCCCCCGCCGCCGTCTGGACGGCGCTGCCCGCCGGCGACCCCGCCCGAGCATGGGCGATCGACGCCCGCACGGTCGGCGGGGGACGCCTCGGGTCGGCGCCCGGCCGCAGCGACGGCGCGCGGGCGTACGACGCCCTGGCGTTGGTGGCCCGCGCCGCGGCCGCCGGACCGACCGACGCCGCCGCGCTGCGCGCCGCGACGTTCGCGCTCGGTCCGCTCGACCTGGCCGCCGGTCGCTACGCGCCGACCCCGCGCACGCCGTGGGCCGGTACCGCGGAGGGCACCCGGCCGGCAAGGCTGGTGGCCGGTCGCCTGCAACCCCGCTGACGCCGCGGCCGACGCACGGGGGCGTTCGCGGGGGTGCGCCCGTGGGCCGGGCGGCGGGCGGCTGCGGGACCGCGCGCTAGACTGCGGGCAATGACCGATTCGTTGCACCGTCTCGAAACCGAATTCGAGGACCTGGAGCGGGCCCTCGCCGACCCGGAGGTGCTGGCCGACCCGGCCCGCTACCGGGAGGCGTCGCGCCGCTACGGTGACCTCCGCGACACCGTCGCGGCGATCCGCCGGCTCCGCGAGGTCGATGCGTCGCTCGAGGCGACGCGCGACCTGGTCCGCGACCCCGACCTCGCCGACCTCGCCCGCGACGAACTCGCGACGCTGGAGACGCAGCGCGCCGACCTCGACGCGACGCTCCGCGACGCCCTCGCCCCGAAGGATCCCTACGACGGCAAGGACGTCATCCTGGAGATCCGCGCGGCGGCGGGGGGCGACGAAGCGTCGCTGTTCGCGCGGGAGCTGCTGGACGCCTACCGGCGCTACGCCGAACGACGTGGCTTCGTCCTGGAGATGCTCGACGCCTCCCCCAGCGGCGTCGGGGGGCTCAAGGAGGCCTCCTGCGAAGTGCGGGGGCGCGGCGCGTACGGCGCCCTGAAGTTCGAGTCGGGCGTCCACCGCGTCCAACGCGTCCCGGAAACCGAAACGCAGGGCCGCATCCACACCAGCACCGTCACGGTCGCGGTCCTCCCCGAAGCGGAGGCGGTGGACGTCGCGCTGGAACCGTCGGACTACCGCGTCGACGTCTTCCGCGCGTCGGGGCCGGGCGGGCAGTCGGTCAACACCACCGATTCCGCGGTGCGCCTCACCTACCACCCCGGCGCGGCGGACGAGATCGTCGTCACCTGCCAGGACGGCAAGTCGCAACACAAGAACAAGGAGAAGGCGTTGGCGGTCCTGCGCGCCCGCCTGCTGGAGCGCGAGCGGGCGCGCGCCGACGCCGAAGCGCGCGAAGCGCGCCTCGTGCAGATCGGCAGCGGCGACCGCTCGGAGAAGGTCCGGACCTACAACGTCCCGCAGTCGCGCGTCACCGACCACCGCATCGGCTTCACCAGCCACGACCTCGCCGGCGTGCTCGGCGGGGACTTCGACGCCCTCGTCGAGGCGCTCCGCACCGCGGAGCGCGAGGCGGGCCTCGCCGACGCCGCCGTCCCCGAGCGGACCGGTGGCCCGGCGTGAGTTCGTCGTTGCCGCGGCCATCCTCCTCGATGCGCGAGGACGGGTGCTGCTCGTCGGCAACGACTGGCAAGGACGGGGGCACGTCCGCTGGACGCTGCCCGGCGGGGTGGTCGAACGCCACGAATCGACCGTCGACGCGCTCGGGCGCGAGGTCCACGAGGAGACCGGCCTGAACGTCACGCGCATCGAGCACATGGCGTACGCCGTCCACGTCGAGGACCGCCGGCGCAACGACCGCGCCATCAGTTTCGCGTTCCTCGCGGAGTACGACGGCCTGCTCAACCCCCGCGATCCCGACGGCTTCATCGTCGAGGCGCGCTTCGTGCCCGCCGACGCGATCCGCGACACGATCCCCATCCCACCCCTCCGCGAGCCCCTGATCCGCTACCTGCAGGACCGTCGCCCGGGCCGGTTCTTCGCGTACGCCGGATGGGACGGTCGCGGCCTGCACGTCGTGGACGCCGTCGCACCCCCCACCGGCCGGCCGGGGGCCCCCTCCACGGCCGGCGACGCGCCGCCCCCCGCCGACCCGCCCTCCTCCGACGTCGCCGCCGACGTCGCCCCCGGGCTCGCGCCCCGCGACCCGGACGACGATTGAGCGGCGCCGGCCCCGCAGCCCCCGCCCCCGAGGGGCCCGTCCCCCTCGCAACCGCCCTCGAGCGTCTCGAAGCGGACGGGCGCGCGACGTTCGCGCGGCGGGCGGCCGCCCCCGACGACGTGGCACGGGATGCGGCGCTCGGGGCGGTCCTCGCCCGCGACCTCGTCGCGAGCGACGACCACCCGAACGTCGACGACAGCGCCCTCGACGGCGTCGCGTGCCGCGCGGCGGACGCCGCGGACGCGACCGCCGCGTCGCCGGTGCCGTTGACGCTCGTCGGCGAGTCCGCGGCCGGCCGCCCGTTCGGGGGGCGCGTCGAGGCCGGCCAGGCGGTCCGCATCCAGACCGGCGCGGCGGTCCCCGACGGCGCCGACGCGATCCTCCGCATCGAGGACGTCGAGGTGCGCGGCGACACCGCCTGGTTGGCGGCGCCCGCGACGCCCGACGCGATTCGGCGGCGCGGCCAGAGCGTCCGCGCGGGCGACGTGACGCTGTCGGCCGGCGTCCGCATCGACGTCGGCGCGATCGCCCTCGCCGCGGCGATGGGGCGCGCGACCGTCCCGGTCGTGCCGCCCCTCCGGGTGGGGGTCGTCACCGGCGGGGACGAGCTCGTCCCGCCCGGCGCGCCGCTCGGTCCGGGCGACGTGTACGACGCCAACGGACCGACCCTGACGGCGCTCGTGCGTCGGGCCGGGGCGAAGCCGGTGGTCCTCCCGTCGCTGCGCGACGACGATGGCGACGTCGAGGCGCTCCTGGAGGCCCTCCCGCCCCTCGACGTGCTGGTCACGTGCGGCGGCATCTCGATGGGTCGCTACGACCGGGTGCGCGACCTGCTGGCCCGCGAGGGGCGGACGGTGTTCCGCAAGGTGCGCCTCAAGCCGGGCGGCCCCGCGACGTTCGCGTACGTCGGGGACCTTCCCTGGTTGGCGTTGCCCGGCAACCCGGTGTCCGCCACCGTCACGTTCCTGCTGCTGGCCCGCACCTGGATGGACGCCGCGATGGGCGCGACCGCCCCCGCGCCGGCCCACCGGCGCCTCCCGGCGGTCGCCGGCGAACCGCTCGCCGCGGCGGGCGCCAAGGCGACGCTCCTCCGCGTCCGGCTCGCGCGCGAGGGCGCCACCCTCGTCGCGACCCGGACGGGGAACCAGAACTCCGGGGTGGTGCGCAGCCTGCACGATGCGGACGCCCTCGCCCTCGTTCCGCCCGACGCGCAGCTCGCGGCGGGCGACCCGGTCGACGTGCTGCCGTTGGACGCGCTGCTCGGCCGCCCGTGACGGGCGCGCGGTGGTCGCGCGCGGCGTTCGCCGCGCCCGCCGACGTCGTCGCGCGGAGGCTGCTGGGGGCGGTGCTGGAGGTCGCGCCGCGCGACGGGGCGGACGCCCCGGTGCGACGCGGCCGGATCGTGGAGACCGAGGCGTACCTGGGGGCCGCGGACGCCGCCTGCCACGCCGCCCGCGGCCGCACCGCCCGCACCGAACCGATGTACGGGCCGCCCGGCACGGTGTACGTCTACCTGATCTACGGGCTGCACCACCTCCTGAACCTCGTCGCGGCGGAGGTCGGCGACCCGCACGCGGTGTTGATCCGGGCCCTGGAGCCGCTCGACGCGCCCCCGGCCGCCACCGCGCGGGAGGCGCGCACGCGCAGCGCCGGACCGGGCCGGGTAGGGCGTTGGCTGGACGTCGACCGGCGCGACGATCGCGGGGACGCGGTCACCGGCCGCATCGCGGTGCGCGACGGGACGCCCCCGGCCCGCGTCGCGGTCGGGCCCCGCATCGGGGTGGCGTACGCCGGGGCGTGGGCGGGCGCGCCGCTCCGCTTCGGGGATGCGGACAGCGCCCTCCTGTCGCGGCCCTTCCCCCCCGAGCCGACCTGAGGTCCGCCCGGACGCGACCCCCTGGGTGCGCCGGCGGTCGCGGGGGACCCGCGTCGGAGGGATGGGTCGGGGGGGCGGGTCGGGGCGAGGGTCGGGGGCGTTGCAGACCGCCGCTCGGGCGGCTGGCAGGATGCAGGGATGATCCCTCACGGCCTCCATCACGTCACCGCGGTGTCCGCCGCGATCCGCGACAACCTCCGCTTCTACACCGAGACGTTGGGGTTGCGCCTGGTGAAGCGCAGCGTCAACCAGGACGACGTCTCCGCCTACCACCTGTTCTACGCCGACGGCGCCGGCTCCCCCGGGAGCGACCTGACGTTCTTCGATTTCGCGGTGCCGCGCGAGCGGCGCGGCGGGCACGTCGTGACCCGCACGCACCTCCGCGTCGCGGACGACGACGCGATCGCCGGGTGGGAGGCGCGCCTCCGCGACCGGGGCGTCGCCACCGACGCCGTCACGACGGTGGACGGGCGGACGACCCTCGCGTTCGAGGATCCCGAGGGGCAACGCCTGGCGCTGGTCGCCGACGGCGGCGCCGGCGACCCGCCGGTGCCGTGGGGCGGCAGCGACGTGCCCGAAGCGATGCAGATCCGTGGCTTGGGGCCGGCCCGCGCGACCGTGCCCCGCGCCGACGCGAGCGAGGTGTTGTTGGTGCAGGTGTTCGGCCTCCACCACGACCGGACGTACGAGCTGGACGGTCGCGAGGTGCGGGTGTTGGCGATGGGGGACGGCGGCCCGCACGCCGAGGTCCACCTGGAGATCGCCCCCGACCTGCCCGCCGCCCGTCCCGGCGCGGGCGGCGTGCATCACGTCGCGTTGCGCGTCCGCGACGCCGACTACCGCGCGTGGAGCGACCGCCTGCGGAGCCTGGGGGTGCCGAACAGCGGACCGGTGGACCGCTTCTGGTTCGAGAGCCTGTACGTCCGCGACGGCAACGGCCTGTTGTTCGAGCTGGCGACGGACGGGCCCGGCTTCGCCGTCGACGAGGACCCCGAGCACTTGGGCGAGGCGGTCGTCCTTCCGCCGTTCCTGGAGCCGCGTCGGGCGGAGATCGAGGCGGGCCTCACCCCCCTCGACTGAGTCGATCCCGTGCGGGCGTCAGGCCTGCGCCCCGCCCGCCCCGCCGGTCGGCGGCAGGTCGTCGGCGTCGGTGTCCTCGTCGTCGGCCCCCGCTTCGTCGTCGGCGTCCCCCGGGTCCCCGAGGTCCTCGAGCGTCAGCTCGCCGCTCGCGAGGGCGGCGGCGAGCTCCTCGCCCTCGAAGTCGGTGACGGTGTCGGCGATCAACGCCAAGGCCCGCTCGGCGTCCGCTTCGGGCACCATCACGACGGTCGTCCCGACGCCCGGCGCCCCGAGGTGGCTGGTGACGTCGTCCATCGGGTCGGCGCCGCGCACGACCGCGACCATGCCCTCCTCCTCGAGGAGGGCGGCGACCATCTCCGCCAGCGGTTGCGCCGGCGCGACGTCAACGACCGTCCAGCGGTCGCCGTTGAGGGTCACGACCGCGCCCTTGAGGCCCTCGGGCGTCACGCCGCGCCCTCCCCCGCCGACAGCGCGAGGGCGAGCTCGCGGTAGACCTCCGTCGCGATCTCGAGGTGGTCGACCGACACCGACTCCCGCGTCGTGTGCGCCACCTCCTCCTCGCCGGGACCGAAGCCCAGCACCACCGCGCCGCGTTGCGCGAGGTGCGGCGCGTCGGTCGCGAACCACCAGGTGCCCTCCTCGTACGCCACCCCGCGGGCGGGGAGTTCGCGCCGCAGCACCTCCCGCGCGCGGGTGACGAGCGCGTTCTCGCCGGGCGCGAGGTAGGCGGGGTTCACGCCGGGGATGGTGGCGCGCACCTCCCCGGATTCCGACGTGCGTTCGGCGTCCCCGACGACGAGGGTCGCGTCGGGGTCGAGCGCCTGCAGGCGCGCCAGGACCGCCTCGGGCGGGTCGTCGGGGAGGTTGCGGTAGTCGATGGTGACGACCGCTTCGCCCGGCACGACGTTGCGGCCGCCCTCGGGGTGGCTGACGAGGCCGGTCGGGGTGGCGGTCGACGCTCCCAACGGCCCGCCGGAGGGTAGCTCCAGCGCGTCGAGCGCCTCCAGGTACCGCGCGGCGCGCAGCAGCGCGTTCGCCCCGAGCTCCGGTTTCGCGGCGTGCGCGATGCGGCCGGGGAGGTGCACGTCGACCTCGATGCGGCCCCGGTGACCGAGCTTGAACTGCAGTTTGCTGGGTTCCCCGAGCACGACGACGTCGGCGGGGATCGTCGCCCCGAGGTGCCGCGCGCCGAGCCCCCCGATCTCCTCCTGCACGACGCCGGTGACGTACAACGTCCCCCGGAACCCGCGCTCCGCGGCCTGCGCCGCGGCGACGGTCATGCAGGCGAGGCTGGACTTCATGTCCGACGCGCCGCGGCCCCACAGGCGGCCGTCCACGACGTCGCCGGACAACGGCGGGTGCGGCCAGGCGCTGGCGTCGCCGAGCGGGACGGTGTCGACGTGCCCGTTCAGCATCACGGTCGGCCCCTCGCCCCGCTCGAAGACGCCGACGGCGTTGCCGGCGGCGTCGATCCAGGCGCGGTCGAACCCGTGCGCCTCGAACGCGGCGATCAGGACGTCCACGGCGGGGCGTTCGCGCGTGGAGGGGCTGGGGGCCTGCACGAGGCGGCGGGCGAGATCGACGGTCGGGCTGTCGTCAGTCATGCGGCATCCTACCGCCCGGGGGGCGCGGCGCGGCTCAGGCGATCCGGTGGCGGGCGAGGTCGACGCGTCCGCCCTCCACCCGGACGCCCTCGCGGCGGAGCAACGCGACCTGCAGCTCCCCCGTCCCGAGCGTCCACGTGCGGATCTCGCCGCGCGCGTTCACGACCCGGTGCCACGGGAACGTCGGGTCGTCGGCGGCGAGGCGGCGCAGGGCCGCCCCCACCTGCCGGGCGGCGCCGGGCCGACCGGCCCACGCCGCGACGTCGCCGTAGCTCGCGACGTAGCCCGGTGGGATGTGCCGCACGACCGTCCCGACCGCCGTCCGGAAGTCGCGGAGGGCGGCGGCGGGCACCTCGTGCGCGTCGCTGGGGGCCGGACGGGCGTCGACGGGGTCGTGAGCCACGGCGCCAGGGTAGCGCGGCTGGGGTAGGGTCGCGGCGTGGACGGGACCGACCCCACCTGGCAGGGCCTCATCGCGTTCGCCGCCTGGACGTTCCTGGCGAGCACCCTCGCGGTGGCGGCGTCGGCGATTCCTGCCGTCGCGAAGGCCGCCCCGCGCCTCGTACCGATCGGGTTCCTCGGCGGGATCGTGAGCTTCGTGCTGGTCCTGCTCGCGTGGGGCCTGCCGCGGCTGTTCGGCGGCGGCTGAGCGGACCGCGGCCGCCTCTGCTATCCTCGGCGCCCGAACGCGGGCGCGACGCCTGCGGCGAGGGGAGGTGCGCGTGCGCGCCCACGTCATCACCTACGGCTGCCAAATGAACGAGTACGACACGCACACGATCCGTTCGGAGCTCGTCGCGGGCGGGCACCACCTCGTCGACCACCCCGACGACGCCGACCTCGTGCTGATCAACACGTGCGCCGTGCGCGGCAAACCGGTGGAGAAGGTCGTGTCGTTGCTCGGGGAGTTCCGCAAGGCCAAGCGCGCGGGGCGGGACCTGACGGTCGGGATGATGGGGTGCCTCGCGCAGCTCGAGGAGGGCCAGGCGATCGCCCGCAAGTTCGAGGTGGACGTCCTCCTCGGGCCCGGCGCGATCACCGACGTGCACGACGCGTTGACGGCGATCGACGCCGGCCGCGAGCGCTACGAGAGCCTGCGCTTCAAGACCGACCTCGACACCCTCGTCCCGCCGGCGCCCGACGCGCTGACGGGGTTCCTGACGATCATGCGGGGCTGCGACCACCACTGCACCTACTGCATCGTGCCGACGACGCGCGGGCCGGAGGTGTCCCGCCCCGTCGAGAGCATCCTCGCCGAAGCGGAGGCGATGCGCGACGCGGGCGTGCAGGAGGTCGTGCTGTTGGGGCAGAACGTCAACAGTTACGGCCTGAAGGACGCTTCGCTGCCCAGCTTCGCGGAGCTGTTGCGGCGCGTCGCGCAGGTCGGCATTCCGCGCGTGAAGTTCACGACGAGCCACCCGATGAACTTCAGCAGCGACGTGATCGACGCCATCGCGGAGGAACCCAACGTCGCGAACTACGTCCACCTCCCGGTCCAGTCGGGCAGCGACCGGGTGTTGCGGCGCATGGCGCGCGAGTACCGCCGCGAGCGCTACCTCGACATCGTGCGCGAGATCCGCGCCAAGATCGACGACGTCGTCCTCAGCACCGACGTGATCGTCGGCTTTCCCGGGGAGAGCGAAGCGGACTTCGAGGCGACCCTCTCGCTGTTCGAGGAGGTCGGCTACGAGCACGCCTACACGTTCGCGTACTCCGCGCGGCCGGGCACCCCCAGCGCCGAGCATTTCGAGGACCTCCCCCGCGAGACGAAGATCGAGCGCCTGCAGCGCCTGATCGACCTGCAGAAGCGCTACGCGTTCGACGCGAACCGGCGCTGGATCGGGCGGCGCGCACGGGTGTTGATCCGCGAAATCCAGGCGGAGGGCGACTACGCGATGGGGCACAGCGACCAGAACCACACGGTGTTGGTCCCCAAGGACCAGGTCCGGCGCCTCGGGCTGCACGACGTCGAGGTCACCCAAGCGACGCCGCACACCCTGTACGGCACCGTCGCGGGGCGCGACGCGACCGCCATCCCGTTGGCCGTCGCCTCGTGAGCCGACCGCCCGCCCCCGCCGGTGCGCCCCCGACGCGCGACTGGTGCGCGACGGCGTTCGTCGTGTGGGAGGGCCGCGTCCTGCTGCATCACCACGCGAAACTGCAGCGGTGGCTGCCGCCGGGCGGACACGTCGAGCTCGACGAACTGCCCGACGACGCCGCCGTCCGCGAGGTCCTCGAGGAGACCGGCGTGCACGTCGAACTGCTCGGGGAGCGCGCGATCCAGGCGCCCGGCCCGCGGCAGCTGCTGCGGCCGCGCGGCATCCAGCTGGAGGGCATCCAGCCGGGCCACGAGCACGTCGACCTCATCTACTTCGCGCGCCCCGTCGCGCCGTACGACGGGACGCTCCCCCGCGCCGAGGACGACCCGTCGCTCGGCTGGTTCGACGCCGACGGTCTCGCCGATCTCGCGCTGGACGCGGAGATGCAGGCGTGGTGTGCCCTGGCGTTGCGCGAGACCGCCGCGCACTAGCGCCCCCCGCGCGCGACCCCGACCCGGGGCCCGCCGTCCCCATCGGCACGCGGTTGACACGGTCGGGACACGCGAGTGGTACAACGGCGTATCCGGGGGAGCGGAGCGCGCGTCGCGCGCACTGCGCTGGGCTTGCACCCGGATGGACGGGAGCACGACGTGGCACACCCCGACCGTGGGCCGGCGCACCTCGCTGCGTCGTGGCGTCGCCTCGCCCCCGTCACGTCCGCGCTTGCGGCGTTCGTGTGCGTCGGTTGCGCGACGCCCCCCAGCCCCCCGGTCAGCGTCGAGGGGTACGTCGTGCCGTCGGGCCTCCCGGCGCCGACGCACGTAGAGAACGTCACCGAACGAACCGCGCCCTCGGACGCCGGCATGCTGGTGTGGTTGACGCCGTCGCCGTCGGAGGCATGGAGCGATCGCGGCGCGCCCGTCGCCCGCGACCCCGACCTCCGCCTCGTCGCACCGAGCGCGGGCGTCGGCACCTCGAACGCCGCCGACGCCCCGAACCCGCCCCCACCGACCCTCGAGACGTTCGCCGCGGACCCCTCGGTTCGAGCCGTCGTCGCGAACCGCCCGGTGCGGACGGCGAACGCTGGCGGCGATCCCCTCCTCGCCCGCCAGTGGCACCTCACCGCCGACCCCGACCCCCGCTGGGACGTCGTCACGTCCCCCCCACCGAACGCCGGGGCGGAGCGCGTGACGCTCGCGGTGATCGACACCGGGATCGCCGCCGACCCGGGGCGCCCCGGGGCGTACCACCCCGACCTCGCGTGCGGGACCGTCCTCGAGGGCGCGACGTTCACGCAGCGCGACGGCGCGATCCACGCCGTGCCGGGCGCCGTCGAACCTCCGGGCCGTCACGCCTCGTTCCATGGGACGCACGTCGCCGGCATCGCCGGCGCGTGTCCCGACAACGGTCTCGGGGGGCGCGGCGTCGACCCCGCCCTCCGGCTCCTACCGATCCGCATCTTCGACGACGAGGGCGGCGCGACGCTCGCCTCGTTGCTGGCGGCGGTCCGCTGGGCGGTCGGCGACGACGTGCCCGGCGCGCCCTCCAACCCGACCCCCGCCGACGTCGTCTCGATCAGCCTGGAGGCGGACGGCGACTGCCGGGGCGCCGACGCCCCCCTCGCCGACGCCTTCGCGGACGTCGCTCGGCGCGGCGTGATCGTGGTGGCCGCCGCCGGCAACGACGCCGCCCCCGAGCCGGCCCTGCCGGCCGCCTGCCCCACCGTCCTCGCGGTCGGTGCGACGGACGACGTGGGGCGCGTAACCGACTACAGCGGGCGTGGCGCCGACGTGTACGCCCCCGGGGGGACCGCCGAACGCGGCGTCCTCAGTACCTTCGCGACCCCCGAGGGCACCCCGACCTACGCGGCGCTGCACGGCACCTCGATGGCCACGCCCTACGTCGCGGCGTGGATCGCGCGGGCGCGCGCCACCCGGGATGGACTCGACGTGGCCGGCGTGCACGCCGCCCTGCACGCGTCGAGCGACGTGACCTACGCGGCCTGCCGCCCGGGTCGCCCGAGCGCGGGCGCGTGTCGCGCTCCGGTCCTGCATCCGGCCCGATTCGCGGCCACCGTCCCCACCGACGCGACGGACGGTCCCCCGCTCCTGCTGCACGTCGCCGACCGGTCCACCGCGGCCGCCACCGCCCGGCTCGACGTCTGGAACGTCGGCGCCGACGCGGTGCGGATCGACGACCCCACGCCCGACGGGCCGTTCGTCGCGATCGAACGCTTCGGTCCCGCCCGCATCCCCCCGGGCGCCTCGACGACGTTTCTCGTGAGCGTCGATCTCGAGGGGGTGCGCACGGCGGGTCGCGCCGGTCGCCACCGCATCGACCTCACGATCGCCGGCGGACGGGGGACGCGGAGCACGACCCTCGATCTCACGTCCGACCGCGACGCCCCGCCCCCCGCGACGACGGTG
>JAVLCF010000047.1 GCA_031581195.1 Trueperaceae bacterium
GACGACGGACCCGACGCCGCCGTCCGGGACGACGCCGACGCCCCCCCGCGCGCCGCCCGCCCCCGCCGCACCCCGGCGGGCCGCCCCGGCCCGCGCAGCCCCGGCCCCCGCGCCGCCCCCCGCCCGTCGGGCGGCGCGCTCGCCGCGGCGCTCCGCGCGGCCGGCCCGATGCTCGCGACCGTCGTCGTCGCCGGCGTCGTCATCGGCACCGCCGTGTGGGGCTTCAACCAACTGCTGTTCGACCCCGCCCCGCCCACCGCGACCGCCGATGCGACCACCGACGCCCCCGCCGACGCCCCCGCCGACGCCCCCGCCCCGAGCGCACCCGACGCGCCCGCGGCGACGGACCCCGCCGGCCCCGACGTCCTCGCCGCCCCCGACGGCGGCGTCGCCGAGGGCCTCGCGGGCGCCGCCGACGACGTCGCCCTGAGCGTCACGACCGACCCGCCGGGCGCCCGCGTCAGCGTCGACGCCTTCGCACTGCCCGGCGTGACGCCGCTGCAGAACGTCCCGATCACCGCCCGCGCCGAGCGGACGCTGCGCATCGAACGCGACGGGTACCTCCCGGTCGAAACGACGCTCGCCTTCGACCGCGACCGCGAGGTGGTCGTCACGCTCGAGCCGGAGCCCGACGCGCCGCCCCCCGAGGCCTCCGGCGAGGCCGGCACGATCCGCGTGGTCGTCGAGGAGGCCAGCTGGCTCGAGGCCTACCAATCCACCGCCCGCGGCGAAGGGGAACGCCTCGCCTACACCACCGCCCAACCGGGCGACACGTTCACGTTCGAACGCCCCGTGTACCTGCACGTCGGCAACGCCGGCGGGCTCGAGGTGCTCGTCGACGGCGAACCGCTCGTGCCGACCCTCGGCTCGCGCGGCGCGGTCACCGGCCGCGCCTTCCCGGAGGACGCTCCTTGATCTGGAACCTCGCGCTGCACTCGCTGCGCCACCGCCCGCTCCGCACCTTCCTCACCGCTACCGGCATCGCCATCGCCGTCGGATCCATGGTCGTCTTCCTCTCCCTCGGCGAGGGGCTCCGCCGCGCCTTCGCCAGCGAACTCTCGAACATCGGCGCGGAACTGCAGATCAGTTACGGCTCGTTCGAAACGAGCGGGTTCGGCGGCGTCCCCGAGCTCCCCCTCGACCTGCTCGACGACGTCGAAGCGGCCGCCGAACCGTTCGGCGTCACGAAGGTCGTGCCGCTCATCCTGTACGTGCGCGGCGGCTTCACCGCGTCGAGCTCGTTCGCCTTCCAGGGCCTCCCCGCCGACGTCGACGTCGCCTCGATCTACCCCGGCTACCAGGTCGTCGAGGGCGACGGCATCGGCCCCGACGACGCGGGACGCAACGTCGCGGTCGTCGGGGTCCAGGCGGCCGAACGCTCGAACCTGGCGATCGGGGACGTGCTGCGCCTCAGTTCCGACGCGACCTTCGAGATCGTCGGGCTCGCCGAGGACGGCGGCGGCTTCTTGAGCAACGGCATCGTCGTCCCCCTCTCGTCGCTCCAGACCGCCATCCAGAGCCCCGACCGCGTGAGCTTCCTCGTCGTCGACCTCGAGGACCCCAGCCGCGCCGACGAGGCGGCCGCCGCCCTCGAGGAGCGCTTCCCCGAGCTCGGGGTGCAGACCGCCGGCGACGTGCTGTCGGTCATCGAGCGCGGCATCCGCATCACCGACGTCGTCCGCCTCGGCATCAGCGCCATCGCATTGATCGTCGGCGCGATCGCCGTGGCGAACACGGTGCTGATGAGCGTCTTCGAACGCACCCGCGAGTTCGGGGTCGTGCGCGCCGTGGGCGCCCGCCCCCGCTTCCTGTTCGGGGTGGTGCTCGCGGAAAGCGTGCTGTTGTCGCTCGTCGGCGGCGCGGCCGGCGTCGCGCTCGGGCGCGGCGGGGCGTGGGCGGTCAACCTCGTCTCCGCCGACCTGATCGGCCTCGACGTCGCCGCCGTCACCCTCCGCCTCGTCGCGTTCGCCCTCCTCGTCGCGCTCGCCATGGGGCTCCTCTCCGGCCTCGCGCCCTCGGCGCGGGCCGCGCGGATCCAGATCGCCGACGCGGTCTCGCAGGGAGGCTGAGATGCTGCGCGCCGAGCAGTTGGTCCGTACCTACGCCACGCCCGCCGGCCCGGTCCACGCCCTCCAGGGCGTCGACCACGCCTTCGCGCCGGGGCGCGTCACCGCCGTCATGGGGCCCTCGGGGTCCGGCAAGTCGACGCTGCTGAACCTGCTGGCCGGCTTCGACCGGCCCGACGCGGGGCACGTCCGCCTCGACGACCTCGCCCTCGACGCGTTGAGCGAAACGCGCCTCGCGGCGCTCCGCCTCCGGCACTTCGGGTTCGTCTTCCAAGCGTCGAACCTCATCTCGGTGCTGCCCGCCCGCGCGAACGTCGCCTTCCCGATGGGGTTGGCCGGCGTCCCGGCCAACGAGCGGTTGGTGCGCGCCGACGCGCTTCTGGGGCGCTTCGGGGTCGCGCACCGCGGCGGGGCGCTGCCCGCGAAACTCTCGGGCGGGGAACGGCAGCGCGTGGCGCTGGCGCGCGCCCTCGCGAACGACCCGCAGGTCGTGTTCGCCGACGAGCCGACCGGCAACCTCGATCGCGCCAGCGGCCGTGAGGTGATCGACGCCCTCCGCGAGGTGGCGGCCGACGGCCGGACGGTGATCGTCGTGACGCACGACGCCGCCGTCGCCGACGCCGCCGACGTCACCCTCGCCATCGCCGACGGCGCCATCACGTCGGTCGTGGGCGCCGACGCCGGCGAGGCGGCGTGAGCGGCGGCGTGCCCCCCGCGCCGCGCTGGGCGGCGGTCGGGGCGCTGCTCGCCGGCGCCGGCGTGGCGCTCGGTGCGTTCGGGGCGCACGCCCTCGAACCGGTCCTGAGCGAGGCGCGCCTCGCGACGTTCGACACCGCGGTGCGCTACCAGACGGTGCACGGCGTCGCGCTCCTGGCCACCGCTCCGCTCGGGGCGGCCGCCCGCCCCGCACGCCCCTGGCTGCTGGCCGGCACCGTCGTGTTCGCCGGCGCCCTGTACGCCCTCGTCGCGACCGACGTCTCCGCCTTCGGGGCGGTCGCCCCGGTCGGCGGCGTCGCGCTGATCCTCGGGTGGGCCCTCCTCGCCTGGCGCCTCCTGCGCACCCGCACCCCGGCCCGTCCGTGAGCGCCTCGCGCAGCGCGGCGGACGCGATGCCGTCCGCCGCCACCGTCACGGCGGTCCTCGTCGCCGTCGTCGCCGCCATCAGCCTCGGTGCGATCTTCGCGCGCCTCGCCGACGCGCCGGGCGCCGTCGTGGCGTTGTGGCGCATGGCGTTCGCCTCGGTGCTGATCCTGCCCGCCGGCCTGCGGGGCTTGCGGCGCGCCCCGCCGACCGCCGCCAGCCTCCGCCCCGCCCTCCTCGCCGGCCTGCTGCTGGGGGTGCACTTCGCGACGTGGCTGACGTCGCTCGCCTACACGACGGTCGCCGCCAGCGTCACCCTCGTCACGACGGTCCCGATCTGGGTGGCGCTCGCGCGCTGGTGGGGCGGGACGCCGCCCACGCGCGGCGTTCTGGTGGGGCTCGTCCTCGCGATCGGTGGGGGCGTCGCGATCGGGGTCGGCGACCTGCAGGGCGGCAGCGCCCCGCTGCTGGGCGACGCCCTGGCGTTGCTCGGGGCGTGGTCCGCGGCGGGGTACTTCCTGCTCGGCCGGCGCGCGCAGCGCGCGGGCCTGTCGACCTCGGGCTACGCGACGATCGCCTACCTCGTCGCCGCCCTCGTTTTGATCCCTCTGCCCGCCGTGCTCGGCGCGCCGTACCTCGACTGGCCGGCCGCCACGTGGGGCTGGATCCTCCTGATGGCGCTCGCCCCGCAGCTCGTGGGGCACGGCGGCCTCAACTGGGCGAACCGGCACCTCGACCCGACGGTCGTGGCGACCGTGACGCTGCTCGAACCGATCGGGGCGGGCGTCCTCGCCTGGCTCCTGTTCACCGAGATCCCGGGGGTGGGGGTGCTGCTCGGGGCGCCGGTCCTGTTGAGCGGCGTAGCGCTCGTGGTGCGGCACCGGCGGCGCGAGGGGCCGGGCGCCGCCCACCCCGCCCCCTGAGCCGTCCTGGACCCGGCACGCGCCGAGCGGACGACGGCCGAGGACGGGGTCACGTGCTACACTACGGGGCGTGACCGAGGCACGCGACGGCATGCACCGCGCCCCGGCGCGCACCGCTGCGCGCGGGACGCGAGCCACGCGACGCCCCATCCTACTTCGGGACGCCGCCCCCGTCGGGGGCGCGCGCACGGCGCGCCCACCCCGTGCGCGCCCGAGCGACGAGGAGTGAACGTGGACAAGGCCAGCAAATTCAAGAACGGCGACCAGGTGGTCCTCCCGCCGTACGGCGTCGGCATCGTGTCGGGCACGACCACGAAGACGGTCGCCGGCACCGACTTCACGTACTACCAGGTCGACTTCCCGAACGGCACGTCGCGCGCCTACGTCCCGGTCCACGCCCCCCAGGAGGCCGGCCTCCGCGCGGCGTTGACGAACGACGAGGTCCAAAGCGTCCTGGAGCGCCTCACGCACGGTCGCCTCACCCTCCCGAAACAGTGGGCCGCCCGGCACCGGCGCGTCACCGACATCCTCACGTCGGGCGACCCGTACCAGATCGCCACCCTCGCCAGCGAACTGCGACGGTGGGACCTCGAGCGGGGCCTCCCCGACCTCGACCGGCAGGCCTACCGGCGCGCCCTGCGCCTCCTCGCCGGCGAGATCAGTGCGGTGCTGGACGTCAGCACCGAGGAAGCCCGAAGCATGATGGAGATCGGCGAGGACGAAGTCCTCAACTGACCCGCCGGGGACCTCCCGCCCCGTTCGCCCCGTTCGCCCGCATCGCTCGCATCGTCCGCCGCGCCCCTCCGGGGCGCGGCGTTCACGCGTCCGTCCGGCCCGGCGCCGCTTCGCTCGCGACGCCCAGCACCCGCAGGGCGATCGCCCAGGCGGCGTAGTCGTCGATCGGGGCGCTCGGGACGCGCAGCCCGGCCGGCAGCCACCGCGCGAGGCCGCGCGGGGGGACGCAGCGGCGCCACAGGTCGCGCCCCTCGAGGCTGGTGCCGACCTCGTCGACGAGCTCCGCCGGCCGGCCCGCCGCCTCCAGCGCCGCGGAGACGCGCGCCGCACCCGTGCCCGCCCCCACCACGACGCGCACGCCGTCCGGCACCCGCGCTCGGAGGCGCTCCGGGGACAGGTCGGCGACGTCGAACACGGCGGCGTCCAGACGGCGTCCGTCGGCCGCCACGAGGGCGTACCCGACGTTCCGGCCGGGATCGAAGGCGGCGACGTGGGCGGCTGCGCTCACGCCGGAGGGTACCGCGCCCCGACGCGACGCGGCCCGCGGCGGGGCCGCGGGCCGGTCGTTCGGACGCGTGGGGGTCGACTCAGGCGTCCGGGCGGGCCTCCTCGGCACGGCCGGCGCCGGCCGACTCGCGCGCCTGGTCCGCCTGAAGCTGGACGAGCTTGACGGTGTCCGCATCCGCGACGCGGGTGTCGCGGATCGCGTCGAGCCCGGTGCCGGCGGGGATGAGGCGCCCCAGGATGACGTTCTCCTTGAGGCCGACGAGGTCGTCGGCCTTCCCGGCGACCGCCGCTTCGGTGAGCACGTGCGTCGTGTGCTGGAAGCTGGCGGCGGACAACCAACTCTTCGTCGAGAGGCTGGCCTTGGTGATGCCGAGCAACAGCGGCTTCCACGTCGCGGGGGTCTTGCCCTCGTCCAGGAGCGCCGCGTTGGCCTCCTCGACGTCGAACCGCTCGATCGTCTGGCCCTCGAGGAACGGGCTGTCGCCCGACTCGAGGATCTCGACGTACTTGAGCATCTGCCGGACGATGACCTCGATGTGCTTGTCGTGCACGCTGACGCCCTGGCTGCGGTAGACGCGCTGGATCTCGTCCACCAGGTACTCCTGGACGGCGTCGGGACCGCGGGTCTCGAGCAGGTCGTGCGGGTTGATCGCGCCGCGCGTCAGCGGCTGGCCGGCCTCGACGGTGTCGCCGTCCCGCACGACGATCCGCACGGTGGCCTCGACCTTGTGCGCCTTGACGAACTCGCCGTCCTCGGACGTGACGGTGATGCGGATCTTGTCCTCGTCCTCGTCGATCGACACGACGCCGTCGATGTCGCTGACGACCGCGCGGGCCTTCGGCTTGCGGGCCTCGACGAGCTCGATCACGCGCGGCAGGCCCTGCGTGATGTCGCCCCCGGTCGCGATCCCTCCGGTGTGGAACGTCCGCATCGTGAGCTGCGTGCCGGGCTCACCGATCGATTCCGCGGCGATGACGCCGACCGCTTCCCCGAGCCCGACGTCGCTCATGGTCGACATGTCCAGCCCGTAGCAGGCGCGGCAGACGCCGGCCCGCGTCTGGCAGGTGAGGGCGCTCCGCACCCACGCCTCGCGCACCTCGGGGTGCGCCTCGAGGCGCTCGTAGATCGCGGCGACGTCCTCGCGGTACAGCGTCGCGCCGGCCTCCCACGTGCGGTCGCCCAACTCGAGCGGTTGCCCGAGACGCCGCCCGTAGAGGCTCATCTCCAGGTGGCCTTTGGCGCGCAGGCGGCCTTCGGGGCCGTAGAAGCCGATCTCGACGGCGTCCGCCGTTCCGCAATCCTCCTCGCGGACGACGAGCTCGTGCGCGACGTCGACGAGTTTCCGCGTCAGGTAGCCCGAGTCGGCGGTGCGGAGCGCGGTGTCCGCCCCACCCTTCCGGGCTCCGTGGGTGCTGTTGAAGTACTCGAGGACGTCGAGGCCCTCGCGGAAGTTCGCGCGGATCGGCAGCTCGATCGTCTCGCCCGACGGCTTCGCCATCAGGCCCCGCATGCCCGCCAACTGGCGGATCTGTTGCGGGTTGCCGCGCGCGCCGGACTGCGCCATGACGTACAGCGGGTTGAACGGCGTGTTCTCCCCGAAGTTCTCGAAGACGGCGTCCTTGACCTTCTCGGTCGTGTCCGACCAGAGGCGCACGACCTGCTGCTTGCGCTCGACCTCGGTGACGAACCCGCGTTGCGCGGCCGCCATGATCTTGCCGAGCTTCTCCTCGGCGTCGGCGAGCAACGCCGCCTTCTGCGGGGGGATCGCGACGTCGTCGATGCCGATGGTGATGCCCGACGTCGTCGACAGTTCGAACCCGTAGCGCTTGAGGGCGTCCAGGAGTTTCGCGGTGCGGTCGACCCCGAGCAGCTTGAAGCTGTCGACGACGAGGTCCTTCAGGGCGCCCTTCTCGTAGGCGACGTCGTAGCGGAGCAGCTCCTTGGGCACCGCAACGCCGTCCTCCCCGACGGTCTCCTCGACCATCCGGACGAAGAACATGCGCCCGGGACTGGTCTCGACCAGCTCCCCGCCGACGCGGACGGTGACGACGTCCTGCATGTCGATCTCGCCCCGCTCGACGGCGAGGAGCGCCTCGTCGACGTCGGAGAAGCGGTGCTTGAGGCGACCCACCGACGTTTCGCGCCCCGCGACCGTGATCGTGGCGTTGAGGTCCACCTCGCCCGACGCGTGCGCGGCGAGGGCGTCCTCGACGGCGTCGAACGTCGCGCCGATGCCCTTGCGGCCGGTGTGCACCTGCGTCAGGACGAACAGGCCGAGGATCATGTCGCGGCTCGCCTGCACGTTCGGCGCGCCGTGCGCGGGCGAGAGCAGGTTGTGGCTGGCCAGCATCTGCAGGCGCGCCTCGGACTGCGCGTACACCGAGAGCGGCACGTGGATCGCCATCTGGTCACCGTCGAAGTCGGCGTTGAACGCCTCGCAGACGAGCGGATGCAGCTGGATCGCTTGCCCCTCGACGAGGACCGGTTCGAACGCCTGGATGCCGAGGCGGTGCAGGGTCGGCGCCCGGTTCAAAAGGACCACGCGGTCCTCGATGACCTCCTCGAGCGCATCCCAGACCTCGTCGCGGAGGTTCTGGGTGTTCTCGAGGACGCGGCGCGCGTTCTTGATGTTGCTGGCGATGCCGCGCTCCTCGAGCTTCTTGAACAGGAACGGCTTGAACAGCTCCAACGCCATGCGTTTCGGGACGCCGCACTGATGCAACGCCAACTGCGGACCGACGACGATGACGCTGCGGCCCGAGTAGTCGACGCGCTTGCCCAGCAGGTTCTGACGGAAGCGGCCCTGCTTGCCTCCGAGCAGGTCGGTGAGGCTCCGCAGCGGCCGGTCGGAGCCGGGATGCACGACGGCGCTGCCGCGGCGGCCGTTGTCGATCAACGCATCGACCGCCTCCTGCAGCATCCGCTTCTCGTTGCGGACGATCATCTCCGGCGCGCCCTGCTGCATGAGCTTCTTCAGGCGGTTGTTGCGGTTGATCAGGCGCCGGTAGAGGTCGTTGAGGTCGCTCGTCGCGAAGCGTCCGCCGTCGACCTGCACCATCGGGCGCAGGCTGGGCGGCATGATCGGGACGGCCTCGAGGATCATCCAGGCGGGGTCGTTGCCGCTACGCAGGAAGCTCCGCACGATCTCGAGGCGCTTGCGGGCCTTCGCCCGCTTGTGCCGCGACGGCGACGCCATCTCCTCGACGAGTTCCGCCTCGAGCTTCTCGAGGTCGAGGGTGGAGAGGAGCTCCTGGACCGCTTCGGCGCCCATCTTCGCTTCGACGTCGTACGACTCGATGAGGCGCACCTGCCGGCGCACCAGGTCGATCTCGACCCGCCCGCTGATGTCGGCCTTGATGCGGCCGTCGTCGGCGAGCTCCTCGCCGGGCGACACGCGGTCGCCGTTCACGACGAGCGGCTCGTCGTCGTACGGGTAGACCCGCGCGCGGCTCACGATGATGCTGGCCGGCTCGCGCAGGTGCACCGTGCCGTCGGCGGCGGCGGTGATCTCCTGCGCCGCGTCGATCGCGCCGACGATCTTCTCGCCCGCCTGCACCTCCGCGCCGTCGCCGACGAGGACGTGCATCGTGGGGTTGATCTCGAACGTCTCGCTGCGCGCCCACGCCACCGCCAGCGTCGCGGTCACGACGCCCTTCTTGGCCTTCGCCGCGCGGACCTCGGCGGTCGCGACGGTCGGCAGCGTCAACGTCGTGCCGGCGGCGGCGCGGGCGATCGGGTCGCCCTTCTCGACGAACTCGCCGTCGCCGACCGCGACCTCCATGCCGGCGGGCAACAGGTACGACGCGAGGACGTTCTCGTCGTCGGGGTCGCGGACCACCGCGACGCCCCCGTCGCTCCCGATGGGGACGAGGTCGACGACGCCCTCCTCTTCGCTGAGGAGCTCGACGTCCTCGCCGATCTCCGCGATCGCCGCGCCCCCCTCGAAGGCGTCCTCGTCGATCCAGGCGGCTTCGGGCAGCACCAGCCGCCCGTCGCGCGCTTCGCGGTAGTCGACGACCACCTTGCGGGGGAAGCGGTACTGCGCGATGCCGGCGAGTTTGGCCTTGACGCCCTTCGCGAGCTGCTGACCGATCTCGACCTCTTCGCCGTCGCCGACGACGGCGTCCTCGCCCTGCTGGACGCTGTAGGTCTCCTGGCGGCCGTAGCGCAGCTGCCGGTACTCCTCGTCGCTGAGCAGGTCGGCGCGGGCCAACGGGCGCCCGTCGAGCTTCGCGCCCATGGGATCGGTGACGACGAACTTGCCGAAGTACAGCACCTGCTCGAGTTGGCTGGTGGAGAGGTTCAGCAGCGACCCGATCTTGCTGGGGATGTCCTTGACGTACCAGATGTGCGCGCAGGGGGTCGCCAACTCGACGTGCCCCATGCGGTAGCGCCGGACGGTGGCCTTGGTGACCTCCACCCCGCAGCGTTCGCACACCTTGCCCGCGAACCGCTGGCCGCGGTACTTCCCGCACGTGCACTCCCAATCCTTCTCGGGCCCGAAGACGCGCTCGTCGAACAGGCCCTCGCGCTCGGGCTTGAGGGTGCGGTAGTTGATGGTCTCCGGCTTCGTGATCTCGCCGTAGCTCCAGTCGCGGATCGTTTCGGGGCTGGCGATGCCGATCTGCACCTGGCTGAAGTCGTAGCGCCGCACCTCGCGGGGGCGTCCTTGCGTCTCGAGGTTGAGGGTCGTCGGAGCGTCGCTCACCAGTGCCTCCCCGCTTCGTCGAAGATGCCGACGTCTTCGCCGGCGTCGGTCTGGACCTTGACGTCGAGCCCGAGCGAGTGCAGTTCCTTCACGAGGACCTTGAACGACTCGGGAATGGTGGGCTCGAGCACGTCGCTTCCTTTCACGATCGCCTCGTAGGCGGCGTTGCGCCCGTCGAGGTCGTCGGACTTGATGGTGAGCATCTCCTGCAGCGTGTGCGAGGCGCCGTGCGCCTGCAGCGCCCAGCACTCCATCTCCCCGAGGCGCTGTCCCCCGAACTGCGCCTTGCCGCCCAGCGGCTGCTGGGTGATGAGGCTGTAGGGGCCGGTCGAGCGGGCGTGCATCTTGTCCTCGACCATGTGGTAGAGCTTCAGCACGTACATGATGCCGACGACGATGGGGGCGTCGATCGCCTCCCCGGTCCGTCCGTCGTACAACACCGCCTTGCCCGAGCGCGCCAGCGCGACGCGGGCGGCGTCGTCGTCGAGGCCGTCCTCCAGCACGCCGAGCTTGGCGGCGCGCCGAACGACGTCGCGTTCGCGTCGGTCGACCTCCGCACCCGAGGCCTTCATCTCGGCGATCTCGTCGCGCGCCGAGGCCTCCAGGAGGTCCTTGATCTCGTCCTCGCTGGCGCCGTCGAAGACCGGCGTGACGTAACTGACGCCGTGCTTGTAGGCGGCGAGCCCGAGGTGCGTCTCGAGGATCTGGCCGAGGTTCATGCGGCTCGGCACGCCGAGCGGGTTGAAGACCAGGTCGACGGGGGTGCCGTCGTCGAGGTAGGGCATGTCCTCGGGCGGGAGGATCTTCGCGACGACGCCCTTGTTCCCGTGCCGGTTGGCGAGCTTGTCGCCCTCGATGAGGCGCCGCTTCTGCGCGACGTAGACGCGCACCATTTCGGTGACGCCGGGCTTGAGTTCGACGCCGTCGTCGCCCCGCCGGAAGCGGACGGTGCGGAGCACCACGCCGCCGTCCCCGGGCGGGACGCGCAGCGAGGTGTCCTTCACCTCGCGGGCCTTCTCACCGAAGATCGAGCGCAGCAGCCGCTCCTCGGGGGTGGGGTCCTTCTCGCCCTTGAAGCTGGTGTGGCCGACGAGGATCGAGTTGTGCTTGACGTCCGCGCCGATGCGGACGACGCCGTCCTCGTCGAGGTCGCGGAGCGCCGCTTCGCTCAGGCCCGGAATGTCGCGGGTGATCTTCTCCGGCCCCAGTTTCGTCTCGCGCGCCTCCTTCTCGAACTTCTCGATGTGCACCGACGTGTAGGCGTCGCTGCGCACGAGGTTCTCCGAGAGCACGATGGCGTCCTCGAAGTTGTAGCCGTCGAACGGCATGACGGCGATGAGGATGTTCTGCCCGAGCGCCAGGCGCCCGTTCTGCGAGGCGGGCCCGTCGGCGATGACCTGCCCCGCCTTCACGGCGTCCCCGAGCTTGACGACGGGGTGCTGATCGAGGTTCGTGTTCTGGTTGCTGCGCTGGAAGCGCGTGAGGACGTACTCGCGCTCGACCTTCTTGGCGCCCTCGACGCGGATGCGTTCGGCGTCGACGTACGTGACGGTTCCCGCCTCCTCCGCGACGACGCACGTGCCGGAGTCGAGGCTGATGCGTTCCTCGACGCCGGTCCCGACGTAGGGGGCGTCCGCCTTGATGAGCGGCACCGCCTGCGACTGCATGTTCGACCCCATGAGCGCGCGGTTGGCGTCGTCGTGCTCGAGGAACGGAATGATGCTGGTCGGGACGCTGATGATCTGTTTCGGGGAGACGTCCATGAAGTCGATGTCGTCCCGCGGGGCGAAGACCGGCTCGCCGCGGTCGCGGGCGACGATCTGGTCGTTGACGAAGCCGCCGTCGTCCTCGAGGACGGTGTTCGCCTGCGCGATGACGTACTTGTCCTCCTCGTGCGCCGTCATGTAGACGACGTCGTCGCTGACCTTGCCGTCGACGACGCGCCGGTAGGGCGCCTCGATGAAGCCGAGGTCGTTGACGCGGGAGTACGACGCGAGGGAGGTGATGAGGCCGATGTTGGCGCCCTCGGGCGTCTCGATCGGGCAGATGCGGCCGTAGTGCGTGCGGTGCACGTCGCGCACGTCGAAGCCGGCGCGTTCGCGCGTCAGGCCGCCGGGGCCGAGCGCGGAGATGCGGCGCTTGTGGCGCAACTCCGACAGCGGGTTGATCTGGTCCTTGAACTGCGACAGCTGGCTGCGGCCGTAGAACTCGCGCAGCGCCGCGACGATGGGGCGGTTGTTGATGAGCTTCTGCGGGGTGGCGGCGTCGGGGTTGCCGAGCAGCATCCGCTCGCGCACGCCGCGCGCCATGCGGCCGAGACCGACCCGGATCTGGTCGGCGACGAGCTCGCCGACCGTCCGGATGCGGCGGTTGCCGAGGTGGTCGATGTCGTCCTCGGTGGCTTCGGCGTCGCCCGCCTGGAGCTTGACGAGGTACTGCAGGGTGGGCACGAGCCCGTAGTCGACGAAGCGCCCGTCGACGAAGCCGAGCAGGGTCTTCTCGTCCGCGTCGAGGTCGAGCTTCTCGTTGAGCTTGTAGCGGCCGGCCTCGCCGAGGTCGTAACGGCGCGGATCGGCGAGCAGCCCGTGGAGGTAGCTGGTGGCCTTGTCGACCTTGGGCGGGTCGCCGGGACGCAGCACCGTGAAGAGCCGCAACAGCGCCTCCTCGGGCGTGACGTCGGACAGCTCCTCCTCCTCGAGGGTGGGGTCGATCATCGATTCGTGCCCGGCGAACAGTTCGCGGATGGCGGCGTCGCCGTAGCCGAGGACGCGCAGCAGGGTCGAGAAGGGGAACTTGCGCTTGTTCACCTTCATCCACAGCACGCCGGCGTTGTCGAACTCGAGCTCGATCCAGGGGCCGCGCTTCGGCATCGGGATGATGCTCGCGGTGTAGCTCTTCTGGCCGTTGGGGCGCAGCATCCCGGTGAAGTACACGCCGGGCGAGCGGTGGATCTGCGAGACGATGACGCGGTCGGCGCCGTTGATGACGAAGGAGCCGTCCTCGGTCATCAGCGGGAGGTCGCCGAGGAACACCTGGTCCTCCTTGATGAGGCCGGTGTCCTTGTGCACGAGCTGGAGTTTGGCGAACAGGCCGGACTGGTAGCTCAGGTCCTTCTCGCGGCATTCCTCGGGGCCGTACTCCGGCTCGGTGAGGGTGTACTCGAGGAAGTCGATGACGAGGCCGGTCTGGCGACCGCGTTCGGTCTCGTCGATCGGGAAGATCTCCTTGAACGCCGCCTGCAGCCCGTGCGGCGCGCGTGCGGTGGGGGCCACGTCGCGTTGCAGGAAGTGCTCGTACGACGTGATTTGAATGTTGGTGAGGTTGGGCAGGTCCGCCACCTCACGAATGCTTCCGAACGATTGGATCTCGCGCATCATCACCCCTTCGTCGCATGCGCGGAGTCCGCACCTCGGGGGGTGCGGGCCGCTGGGTCGTCGTGGAGACGCAGGTCCCGGCGCACGGGGCCGGGGTTCGTGGTGCGGGGGGTCGTGTCCGTCCGGAGTGCGTCGCTCCGGGTCGGGCTCGCCGTCAGGTTCCGCGCGCTTCGCAAAGCCACCTCCGCAGGGTCGGGTGCGTACGGCTCAAAGAAATAGGGTACGGCCAAATAGAACGAACGAACGTCGTGCGTGCGGCGGGCGCCGTCGGGGGGTGGGCGGTTCGGGGGCGGGTCGGCCCGGCCGGGGGTCCGGCCGGGCCTCGCCGCTGCATCCGGTGCGAACCGCGGGGCCCTACTTGACCTCGACGGTCGCGCCCGCGGCTTCGAGCTTCTCCTTGATCTCGGCGGCTTCGTCCTTGGAGACGCCTTCCTTGACGACGCCCCCGCCTTCGACGAGCTCCTTGGCCTCCTTGAGGCCGAGGTTCGTGATGCCGCGAACCTCCTTGATGACCTGCAGCTTCTTGTCGCCGGCATCGCCGATGCTGACGGTGAACTCGTCCTGCTCCGCGGCGGCTTCGCCTTCGGCGGGCGCGGCGGCGCCGGCGGCCATCATGGCGCCGGCCGGCATCGCGGCGGCCGCCTCGACGCCCCAGGTCTCCTTGAGGGCATCGACGAGTTCGGTGAGTTCCAGGACGGTGAGCGCCCCGAGTTCTTCGACGAGTTTGTCCTTATCGAACGCCATGTCAGTTTCCTTCCTCGAGCTTGGCCTTGTAGTTGGTCATGACGGACACCAGGTCGCGCGGCGGGCCGGAGAGGACCCCCACGAGCCGTTGCATGGGCGCCTGAAGCACCCCCACCAGCTCGGAGAGGATCTCGTCGCGGGACGGAAGCTTCGCGATCTTCGCGAAGGCCTCCGGTCCGACCTGCCCCCCTTGGAGCAGGCCGCCCTTGGCGACGGGTAGATCGGCATCGTGCTCTTCGGCGAAGTCGCTGAGCGCTTTGACGGGGGCGACGGGATCGTCGCCGACGAGGACCAGTGCGGTCGGTCCCGTCAGCGTCTCGTCGAACCCCTCGACGCCCTGCTCCTGCAGGACGACGCGGATCAGCGTGTTCTTCGCGACGAGCAGGCGACCTCCGGCGTTGCGCACCGCGGCGCGCAACGTCCCGAGTTCTCCCGCCGAGAGCCCCTGGTAGTCCACGACGAAGAAGGTCGACGCATCCGCGAGGGACTCGCGGAGCTCGGCGACCATCGCTTCGTTCTTCGGATTCGCCATGGTGGTCTCCCGATTCGTGTTCGTGCGTCCCCCGGAGGGAACGTGCCGCGAGGCGTAGCGAGGACGGCGGATGCCGTACCGTTGCGCCTCGGCAGGATCTTTAAGCCTGGCCGGCCCCTGCTGTCTCCAACGCCATCAGGTGGTTCGGGACGCGCCCGAGAGGGACGCGTACGTCCCCGCTACGCACCGGGATGCCGATCAGACCGCCACCCGGACGCTGGGTCCCATGGTGGAGGTGAGATGGACGGTCTTGACGAAGATCCCCTTCGCCGCCTCGGGACGCGCCGCTTCGAGCGCCTCCTGCAGGGCCGCGAGGTTCTCCGCGAGGTGGGCGGCGTCGAACGACGCCTTGCCGATCGGAGCGTGCACGACGCCGGTCTTGTCGGCCCGGAACTCGATCCGGCCCGCCTTGAGCGCCGTGACGATGCCGGCCACGTCGGGGCCGACGGTGCCGGCCTTGGGGTTGGGAAGGAGGCCCTTGGGGCCCAGCACGCGGCCGAGTTTCGAGCCGATGGCGGCCATCATGTCGGGCGTCGCGACGACGGCGTCGAACTCCATCCAGCCGCCGGCGATGCGGTCGACCATCTCGTCCGCACCGGCGGCGTCGGCGCCGGCCTCGAGGGCGGCGTCGATCTGGTCGGCGCCGGTGATGGCGACGACCCGGATGGTCTTCCCGGTCCCGTGCGGCAGCGCGACGGTGCCGCGCACCGTCTGGTCGCTCTTGCGGGGGTCGACCCCGAGGCGGACGTGGGCCTCGACGGTCTCGTCGAACTTCGCGGTCGCGAGGTCCTTGACGAGGGCGGCGGCGTCGGCCGCGGCGTAGCTCGCGTCGCGGTCGACCTTGCCGGCGAGGTCGCGGTAGCGCTTGCCGTGCTTAGCCACGATCCGGCGCCCCTTCCACCTCGACGCCCATCGAGCGGGCGCTGCCGGCGACGATCCACGCCGCGGCGTTCTCGTCCCCGGCGTTGAGGTCCTCCATCTTCGTGCGACCGATCTGGAGGCACTGATCCCACGTGATGGAGCCGACCTTGTTCGTGTGCGGCTCGCCCGAGCCCTTCTCGATGCCCGCCGCCTGCTTGATGAGGAAGCTGGCGGGCGGGGTGCGCATCGTGAAGGTGAACGACCGGTCGGCGTAGATGGTGATCTCCACCGGCACGACCGCGCCCGCCTGGTCGGCGGTGGCGGCGTTGTACGCCTTGACGAACTCCATGATGTTGGCCCCGTACTGCCCCAGCGCCGGCCCGACCGGCGGGGCAGGGGTCGCCCCTCCGGCGGGTAGCTGTAGCTTGACGATGCCTTCGACCTTCTTGGACATGCGGCCTCCTGTACGCTCCCCCACCGCGGGCGGGCGGCGGGGTCCGGACGCGTGGACGCGCGGGCGTCAGCCCTTGACGACCTGCGCGAAGTCGAGTTCGACGGGGGTTTCCCGTCCGAAGATGGATACGAGCACCTTCAGGGTGCCTCGCTCGGGGTTGACCTCCGAGACGATGCCGGTGAAGTCGGCGAACGGGCCCGACGTGACTTGGACGCTGTCGCCGGCGTGGTAGGTGACTTGGATCTTGGGCGCCTCACGGGCGCCGGTGATGCCGAGGCTGCCCAGCATGCGCTGTTCCTCGTCGGGCGTGAGCGGCACGGCGCGGCTGGCGGTGCCGACGAAGCCGGTGACGCCGGGCGTGTAGCGCACGACCTCCCACGCTTCGTTGGGTTCGTCGGGGTTGTCCCCGAGATCCATCTGCACGAAGATGTAGCCGGGGAAGCTCTTGCGCCTCACGACCTCCTGCTTGCCGCCCGCGGCATGCTCGACCGTCTCCTCGCTCGGCACGACGACCTGGTAGATGCGGTCCTGAATGCCGAGCGTCTGCGCCCGGCTCATGATGTTCGCCTTGACCTTGTCTTCGTGGCCGACGTAGGTGTGGACGGCGTACCATTCGATGCTCATGGGCAGGGTCCTCCCAGGGCCGCCGACCGGCGGCCCGCGGGGTCAGGTGATCAGGCCGATCAGGTTGCCGAGCGTGGTGTCGGCGACGAGCAGGAACGCCACCGTGATCAGCACGAAGAGCAGCGTCGCTTGGGTGGCCTGCACCACTTCGCTGCGGGTCGGCCACGTCACGCGACCGAGCTCCGCCCGCGAGTTCCGCAGGTACTGCATCAAGCCCTTCACTTAGACCTTCACCTCTTTGTGCACGGTGTGCTTGCGTTCCCAGGGGCAGTACTTGCGCAGCTCGATCTTGTCGGTCGTGTTGCGCCGATTCTTGTGCGTCGCGTAGTTCCGGCGCTTGCACTCGGTGCACTCGAGCAGCAGTTTGATGCGAACGTCGCTGGCCATGTTCGTCTCCTCGGCGTCCCCTACGGGACGCGGTCCGCCTGCCGGCGAAGCGGCAAGAGGGCGAGTGTACCCGATGCGCCCCCCGGGAGGGAAGCGCACGGCAGGGCGGACGGCCGGACCCGCCGTCGAGCCCGGCCGACCGCCCGCGGTGGGGGTTACTCCTCGATGCCCGTCACGACACCCGCACCCACCGTACGACCCCCCTCACG
>JAVLCF010000048.1 GCA_031581195.1 Trueperaceae bacterium
AGGGGGGTCGTCGGGACGGCGGCGTCCGACGCGTCGGTCGGACTCGTCGGAGGGGCGGGTTGGGCCCCGCCGACGCCCGCGATCAGGGCGGCGAGCGCGACCGCCCGCACGGCGGCCCGCAGCCCCGCCGTCACGGGCCGCGGGTGGGGGGCCGGGGTGCGGGTCCGGGGGGGCGACGCCATGCGTCACGGTACCGCACGCGCGGCGCCGCTCGCGGGGCGTGCGCGGCCCCAGGGGGCGCCTGGGGGGCGCGTGCGGGGTTGCTATGCTCCGCGCATGGAGGAGGCGCAGCAGCTGGCGTTCGTCGCCCCGTTCGACGGGGAGGACGTCGGCTGGCACGTCACCGACGTCGGGGAGGACGGCGGACGCGTGGCGTTGGCGCCGCACGTGCGGGCGGCGGCCTTGCAGGCGCGCCTCGATGCGGTCGTCGGGCCGAGCGGGTGGTCGTTCGCGGTGCGTCCTTGGGGGGACGGGGCGCTCGCGGCGGAGCTGCGCGTCGGGGACGTCACGCGCAGCGCCGTCGTGGCGGTCCGAGGCCGCCCCGGCCTGGCGGAGGACCGGGGGGAGGCGGCGACGGGGGCGGCCTGGACCGCCGCGGCCGCCGGGTTCGGGGTGCGGGTCCCGGTGACGGTGGTGGGGGACGCGTGGGTGGACGCCGACCCCGCGACGGGCGAGCCGCTGTACCCGCCCGAGACCGACGACGTGCCGCCCGACGCCGCGGCGGACCTCCGGGCCGACCCCGGGGCCGCCCCCGCGGAGGCGTCGGAGGGGGCGGATGCGGGGGAGGACGACGTCGCGCGGGGGGCGCGGCCGTTGGCGGCGACCGCCGCCGCCGGCGACGCGGTCGACGCGAAGCCGGAGGTGCAGCGCTGGATCGACAAGCTCGTCGACCGGCTGAGCGAGGAGGGGTTGGGGGTGGAGGCCGCCCGGTTGGTGGCGCAGGCGGGTGGGTACGGCGGGGACGTCGAGGCGAGCCGCGCGCTGTACGCGTCGCTGCGCGACCTCCTCGTCGAGCGCGGTCGCGGGGCGTGATCAAGCTCGTCGCGATCGGGGACGTGCACGCCCGCTTCGAGGTCCTCTGGCGTGCCCTGCGGGCGACGGGGGCGGCGACCGCGGCGTACGAACCGAGCGACGCGGTGATCGAGGGGCGCATCGAGGTGGTCTGTACCGGCGACCTGGTGCACCCGAAGAACGCCGCGGCGTACGGCGCGCTGGTGGGGGTGACGCGCTTCGATCCGGGCGACCAGGAGCACCTGCGGCGGGCCGCGCGGGTGCAGGTGCGGGAGCTACGGCGGGTGCGGCGCTTCGTCGACGCCGCGCAGGGGCACGTCACGATCACGCTCGGGAATCACGACGACGCCGTCGTGCCGCCCCGCCGGGCGCTCGGGAGCGGCCGCATGCCGCACGCGGAGTTCGATCCGGAGCGGGGTGGGGAGGCGTTGCCGGACGACCTGGTGGCGTGGTTCGCGTCGTTCCCGCGCGCCTGGTCGCGGGACGGGGTGCAGGTGGCGCACGCCGGCCCCACGCCGGGCATGCAGACGTTCGACGACTTCTTCTACGGCGATCCCGCCGTCAAGACCTGGTGGTACGCCACGCCCGACCTGGTGCGGCAGACCGGACACCGGTTCGGCGTGTACGGCCACACCGTGATGCGCGACGGGATCCACCTCGATGCGGCGGCGGGCGTCGCGATGATCGATGCGTTGGATCGCGGGGAGGTGCTCGAGGCGATGCTCGATGCCGACCGCCTCGACGTGCGCGTCACGACCGTCTGAGGGGGCGTGCCGGGGCGTCGCTACAGGGCGTAGCCGCCCTGCGGGTCGTCGCGCACGAGTTCGCCGCCGCGCAGCACGAGGGTGCGGCGGCGGAGGCGATCGACGAGCTCCCTCGAGTGCGTCGCGACGAGGATCGTGGTGCCGCGGATGTTGACGTCGTTCAGCAGCTCCAGGATCTCCCAACTCGTGTCGGGATCGAGGTTCCCCGTCGGTTCGTCGCACAGCAGCAGCGGCGGGTTCGTCACCAACGCCCGACCGATGGAGACGCGTTGTTGTTCGCCCATCGAGAGTTCGATCGGGTAGGCCTTGCGCTTGTGCGCCAAACCGACCTGGCGCAGCACCTGCAGGGCGCGCTGTTCCAGGTTCCCGCGGGTCCCCGACGCGCGGAGGGCGAACTCGAGGTTCTCCAGCGCCGAGAGGTTCGGCAGCAGCGCGTGGTCCTGGAACACCATGCCGATCGCGCGGCGCAGCAGCGGGAGGCGGCGTTCGGGGAGGCGGGCGAGGTCCTGCCCGCTGACCGAGACGCGTCCCTCGGTGGGCAGCATCTGGCGGAGCATCAGCGACAGGAGCGTCGATTTGCCCGCGCCGCTGTGCCCCGTGACGTACACGAATTCGCCCTTGCGGACCTCGAAGTCGACGTCCTTCAGGGCGTGCACGTGCGTGCGCGGGAAGGTCTTCGTGACCCGCTCGAAGCGCACGACCGCCACCCTCAACCCCCGTTCGAGAGCGTCGCGACGGCGTCGCGGAGCCGCACCCAGGCGGCGTCGGCGTCGAGGTCGACGCCGACGCTCGCGGTGGCGGGGAGGCGGTCGGCGATCTCGCGTTGGTCGCAGAGCGTCATGCCGCGCGTGTGCCGGCCTGCGGTCTCGACCCGGACGTGGAGCGCTTCGGTGTCGAACAGCTCCGGGTCGCTCACGAGCAGGACCGCGAGCGGGTCGTGCATCGGGGCGGACGCCAGGCCGCTGCGGCGTTCGTACGCGCCGAGGAACGCCTCGAGCAACTCCGCGGCGAACGTCGCGACCTCGCCGCCGGCGGCGCGAAGCTCCGCGACGTGGGGCGCCCCGAGGCGGAAGCGGTGCGTGAGGTCGAGGCCGGCCATGAGGATGCGCGCGCCGCTCTCGAAGGTCGCGGCGGCCGCCTCGGGGTCGGCGAGGATGTTGAACTCCGCGGCGGGGGTGGTGTTCCCGAACGTGCGCGAGCCGCCCATGACCGAGATCCCCTTCAGGCGGCGGGGCAGGTCGGGATCGAGGCGGAGGGCGAGGGCGACGTTCGTGAGGGGGCCGGTCGCAACGAGCCACAGGCCGCCCTGCGCCTCCTCGCGTTTCGCGGCGGCCACGATTGCCTCCGCGGCGGGGGTCGCGTCGACGGGGCTGCGGGGGGTGCGTGGGGCGGGCCCCGCGAGGCCGCTGGCGCCGTGGATGTCGGGGGCGTGGAGCGGTTCGCCGACCAGGGGGCCGGCGGCGCCGCGGTGGAGCGGCGCGTCGAGGCGCGCCAGGTCCCGAATCACGCGGGCGTTGTGGGTGGTGGCGTCGAGCCCGACGTTGCCGGACACGGTGCTGAGGCCGACGAGGTCGGTGTGGACGGCGGCGTAGAACAACGCGAAGGCGTCGTCGTGCCCCGGGTCGCCGTCCCACCAGACCCGGGGGCGGGCCCCGGGGGCGGCGCTCACGCGTCGTCCTCGGCGCCGCCCCCGTCGCGCACGTCGTTTCCGTCGAGCAGGTCCTCTTCGTCGAACAGTGGGGCGGCGTCGGGCGCGTCGGCCGGGGGCGCGTCGGTCGGGACGGCGTCGGTCGGGGCCTGCGCCGTCGCCGCGTCGCGGGGGACGGCGGGCACGGCGGAGGCGGCCTCCGCGGCGTTGACCTCCTCGCCGACCTCGTCGATCTGGTCCTCGGCCAGCATGACGAGCGCCGAGACGACGCGGTCGGCGGCCCCGAGCTTCATGATCGTCACGCCCTGGCTGGAGCGACCGTAGCTGCTGACCTGCCCGACGGTCGTGCGGATGACGGTGCCGCCCTCGGAGAGGCACAACAGCTCTTCGTCGCCGGTCGTCGGGGTGAGGCTGACGAGCGGGCCGGTCCGTCCCGTGACGCGGAGCGTGATGACGCCCACGCCGCCCCGCCCGCGCCGCGGGTACTCGCTCACCGGCGTGCGTTTGCCGTAGCCGCGTTCGCTGACGGCGAGGAGTTGGGTGGCGTCTTCGTCGCTGGGCGCGATCGTCGCGAGGCTGACGACGGCGTCGTCGTCGCGGAGGCGGATGCCGATCACGCCCTGCGTGGCGCGGCCGGTTTCGCGGGCGGCGCTCTCCTCGAAGCGGATCGCCTGCCCGTCGCGGGTCGCGAGCACCACGTCGTGTTCGCCCTCCGTCATGCGGACCGCGACGAGTTCGTCGCCCTCGACGAGGTTGATGGCGATCAGGCCGGCGACGTTGATGTTGGCGTAGTCCCGGATCGCGGTGCGTTTGATGAGGCCGCGCCGCGTCGCGAAGACGAAGTACCCGTCGCGCTCGAAGTCGGGGATGGCGAGGACCGTCTGGACGGTCTCGTCGTCCTCGAGCGGGAGGATGTTGCGGATGTGGCTGCCGCGCGCGGCGCGTTCCGCTTCGGGCAGGTCGTAGATCTTCTCCCGGTAGACGCGCCCCCGGTCGGTGAAGAACGCCAGGTAGTCGTGCGTCGAGCCGACCAGCAGCAGGTCGTTGACGTCGTCCTCCTTCGCCTGCTGGCCCTTCACGCCCTTCCCGCCGCGCCCCTGCGCGCGGTAGGCGGACAGCGGCGTGCGCTTGAGGTACCCGCCGCGCGTGAGGGTGACGACCATCGCCGCTTCGGCGATCAGGTCCTCCTTGCCGATCTCGTCGGACAGGACCCCGATCTGGGTGCGGCGTTCGTCCCCGAACCGCCGTTGCACCTCCCGCAGTTCGCTTTCCACGACGCCCCAGAGTTCGTTCTCGTCACCGAGGATCGCCTTGAGTCGCGCGATGGTCTGCTGCAGCTCGGCGTACTCCTCCTCGATCTTCTGCCGTTCGAGGCCGGTGAGGCGCTGCAGGCGCATGTCGAGCACCGCCTGCGCCTGCGCTTCGCTCAGCCCGAAGCGCTCCATGAGCCCTTCGCGGGCGGTCGACGCGTCGGGGGAGTTGCGGATGAGGGTGATGACCTCGTCGAGGTTGTCGAGGGCGATGAGGTAGCCCTCGAGGACGTGCGCGCGTTCCTCGGCCTTGCGGAGTTCGAAGGCGCTACGGCGCTCGACGACCTCGGCGCGGTGGTCGAGGTAGTGCCGCATCGTGTCCTTGAGGGACAACAGCTTCGGGGACCGCCCGACGATGAGGACGTTGTTGATCGCGAAGGTGCTCTGCAGCTGGGTGTACTTGTACAGCTGGTTGAGGACCAGTTCGGGGAGGGCGCCGCGCTTGAGTTCGAACACGATGCGCATGCCCTGCCGGTCGGACTCGTCGCGAATGTTCGAGATCGTGTCGATCTTGCCGTCGCGCACGAGCTTCGCCGCGGTCTGGATGAGGCTGGTCTTGTTGACCTGGTAGGGGATCTCGGTGACGACGATCTGCGGTTTCTTGTCGCCCTTCTCGATGCGGACGCGGCCGCGCACGCGGATCGACCCGCGCCCGGTTTCGTACGCCTGGCGGATCCCCTCGTGCCCGATGATCCCGCCGGTCGGGAAGTCGGGGCCCTTGACGTGCTCCATCAGCGCGTCGAGCGACAGGTTCTTGTCGTGGATCAACGCCACGAGCCCGTCGACGATCTCGGTCAGGTTGTGCGGCGCGATGTTCGTCGCCATCCCGACGGCGATGCCGGACGCGCCGTTGACCAGCAGGTTCGGCAGCGACGAGGGCAGGACCTCCGGCTCGCTCGTGGTGCCGTCGAAGTTCTCGAGGACGTCGACGGTCTCCTTGTCGATGTCCTCGAGCAGGGTCTCGGCGACCTTCGTGAGGCGTGCTTCGGTGTAGCGGTAGGCGGCGGCGGGGTCGCCGTCGATCGAGCCGAAGTTCCCCTGGCCGTCGATCAGCGGGTAGCGCACGTTCCACGGTTGCGCCATGCGGACCATCGCCTCGTACACGGCGGAGTCGCCGTGCGGGTGGTACTTCTTGATGACCTCGCCGACGACCCCGGCGCTCTTGGAGTACTTGCGGTTGCTGGCGAGCCCCTCCTGATCCATCGCGTAGAGGATGCGGCGCTGCACCGGCTTGAGGCCGTCGCGGACGTCGGGCAGCGCCCGGTCGACGATGACCGACATGGCGTAGTTGATGAAACTCGTTTTGATCTCGTCCGTCAGCGCGACGGACACCACGTGACCTTCGTTCAAGGGGAAGCCTCCTTCGACGTGCGCCCGGCGGCGCGACGCCGCGGATGTCCTTCGAGTGTACCACCCCCACCGCCCGCACGGGCCCGACCGGGGGCGCGAGGACGCGTCCCCGACGGCGCTTCTCCCGGACGCCCCCGGTCCGGGGAGGGGGCCGACGCGTGGTAGCGTCCCGGCCATGATCGACCGCTACGCCACCCCCGAGATGCGCGAGCGCTGGAGCGACCGCGCGCGGCTGCGTCGCTGGTGGCGGGTCGAACTCGCCGCCGTCCGCGCCTGGGAGGCGCGCGGCGACGTGCCCGCCGGCACCGCCGACGCCCTCGACGCCGCCGAACGCGCCCACCCGCTCGACGACGCCTTCGTCGCGCGCGTCGCGGAGATCGAGCGCGACACCCGCCACGACGTCGTCGCCTTCACCCGCGCCCTCTCCGAACGGTTCGGGGCGGACGCCCGCTGGATCCACATGGGCCTCACCTCCACCGACGTCGTCGACACCGCGCAGAACCTCGCGCTCGTCGACGCGATCGACGACGTCGCCGCCGACCTCGCCGCGGTCCGCGCGCAGCTGCGGACCCTCGCCGACCGCCATCGCGACACCCTCACGATCGGCCGTAGCCACGGCGTGCACGCCGAACCCATGCCGTTCGGCGTGAAGTGGCTCGGGTTCGACGCCGCCGCGGAGCGCGACGAGGGGCGCCTCGCCCGCGCGCGGGAGGCGGTCGGCGTCGCGATGTTGTCGGGGTCGGTCGGGACGTACGCGCACGTCCCACCGGACGTCGAGGCGCACGCCGCCGCCGCCCTCGACCTGACGCCCGACCCCCTCAGCACGCAGGTCGTGGCGCGCGACCGGCACGCGGAGCTGCTGAGCGCGTTGGCGCTCGTGGGCACGACGATCGAGCGCATCGCGCTCGAGGTCCGCCACCTCCAACGCAGCGACGTCCGCGAGGTGCGCGAGGGGTTCGCGCCCGGCCAGACCGGGTCGTCCTCGATGCCGCACAAGAAGAACCCGATCGCGTCGGAGAACCTGACCGGCGTCGCGCGCCTCCTGCGGGGCTTCGTCGGTCCCGCCCTCGAGGACGTCGCGCTGTGGCACGAGCGCGACATCAGCCACAGCTCCGTCGAGCGGGTGGTGCTGCCCGACGCGACGACCCTCGCGAGCTACGCCCTGCGCCGCACCGCGACGCTGCTCGAACGGCTGGTGGTCGACGCCGCCCGCATGCGCGCGAACGTCGACGCCCTGCACGGCCTCGTGTACAGCCAAGCGGCGCTGCACGCCCTGCTGCGGACCGGCCTGACGCGGGAACGCGCCTACGACCTCGTCCAGCGCGCCGCCCTCCGCGCGTGGGAGGGGGAGGGCACGCTGCAGGACCTGCTCGCCGCCGACCCCGACGTGACCCTCACCGACGCCGAGCTCGCGGCGGCGTTCGACCCCGCGCCGTACCTCGCGCACGTCGACGCCCTCTACGCGAGGCGGGGCCTCCCGCGGGAGGGCGCGTGACGTTCGCGGCCGCCCCCCTCGACGGCGTGACGCTGGACCGCGACGCCGCGGAACCCCGGTGGCGCGCCACGTACGCGCCGGGCGACGCGGCGCCCGCCGCCCGCCTGTTCGGCGCCTGCGACGCCGCGGGCGTCGCGACCGCCTTCGGCGAGCGCGACGGGGACGTCCTCCTGGGGCGCGCCGCCGCGTCCGAGGCGCCCCACGTCCTGGGGGCGGTCGTCCGCAACCGCGCCGCCGGCGCCTTCGCGGCGCGGTACGGCGTCGAGGTCGGTCGCGACCTCGACCCGCGCGTCGTCGAGTGGCGGCTCGAGGTGGCGGCCCTCGGTCGGCCGCTCTGCAACGACGCGACCGCCGTCGCGATCGGCGCGGTGGACGAGCACGACCTCGAGGGGGCGTGGGAGGCGAGCGTCGCGGTGAACGAGGCGCTCGGCCCGTGGCTGGAGGCGCGAGGTCTCGACCTCGCGGAGCTGGCGCTCCGTTTCGCCCGAGGCGAGGACGGCGCATGGGTCGTGCTCGGGCCGTTCACGCCCGCCTCGCTCACGCTGTGGGACCTGGACGCCGACGAGGACGCCACGCCCGTCCCGCGCGACGTCGCCGCCGCCCGGATCCTGGAGGATCCGGCGTGAGCGTCCGGACGCGGGCCCACGTCACCCTCGCGGCGCGGGCCGGCGCCCCGGATCCCGACGCCGACGCCGCCCGCGCCGCCCTGCGCGCGGTCGGTGCCGACGGCGTCCTCGACGTCGCGGCGGGCCGCATCGTGGTGTTCGACCTCGCGGGCGCGCCGGAGGCGGTCGCCGGCGAGGTCCGGCGCCTCGCCGACGCCCTGGTGCGCGATCCCGAGCTCGAGGTCGCCGACGTCGCGCTCGAGGCGCTGGATCCGGACGCCCCCGACGCCCTCGGGGCGGAGGGGGTGCAGGCGGACGGGTTCGAGACGGACGGTTCCGAGGCGGACGGTTCCCAGGCAGAGGCGCCCGACGGGGCCCGGCCCGACGGCGGGGCGACGTGAGCGACGCGCCGTACGAGGCGGTCGTGCCGGCCGACGGCAGGCGGGTCGGGCGGGCCTTGTTCGTGCACGGCTTCGCCGAGCACGCCGGCCGCTACCGCCCCTTCGCCGAACGTCTCGCCGCCGCTGGCGTCGAAACGACGCTGCTGGACCTCCCGGGCCACGGACGGAGTCCCGGGCCCCGCGGACGCATCGACGACGCCGAGGCGCTCGTGGACCGGCTCGCGGCCCGCCTGGCGGACCTCGGGCGGGACGGCACGCCCGTCGCCGCCCTCGGCCACAGTTTCGGGGGGGCGCTCCTCCTGCGCGCCGCCCAACGCCCCGGGCACGACACGCGCATCGTGGCGGTCACCGGCCCCTACCTCGCGAGCGCCCTCGCGACGCCCGCGTGGCTGCTGGCGCTCGTGGGCGCCGCCTCCCGGGTCGCGCCGGGCCTCCGGACCCGCCCCGTCCCGTCCGGCACCGTCTCGGGCGTCCGCGACGAGGTGGAGGCGTACGACCGCGACCCGCTCGTCGATCGGGGCGGCGTCCGCCTTGCGTCGCTCCGGGAGTTGCACGCCCTCGGGCCCCGCGTCCTCGCCGATGCGGCACGGACCCGCGTCCCGGTCGTGATCGTCCACGGTGCCGACGACGCCCTCGCCGCGGTCGAAGGGAGTCGCGCCTTCGCCGCCGCCTCCGGCGCGGCGGAGGTGGACCTGCACGTCGTCCCGAACGGCGCGCACGACCTGCTGCACGACGTCGCGGCGACGGACGTCGCCGCGCGGCTCCTGCAGGCGGTGCGGGCGGCGGGCGTGGCCCGCCCGAGCGGGGCGGCGGCGCCCGGCTAGGGGGCGGGCGCCTCGAACACGAGGCACTTCAGGTACCGCCCCTCGGGGAACGTCGGGAGGACCGGGTGGTCGAGGGGCTGCCTGCCCCGCTCGGCGAGGCGGAGGTCCACGCCGGCGTCCTCGAGGCCGCCGCGGACGGCGGCTTCGAAGGCGGCCGGCGCGACCTGCGCGGTGCACGACGCCGTCGCCAGGACCCCGCCGGGCGCCAGCAGCGACGCCGCCCCCGCGTTGAGGCGGCGGTAGGCGCGGACCGCCCGCGCCCGCTGCGCCTTGCGCCGCGCGAGCGAGGGCGGATCGAGGATCACCAGGTCGAAGCGTTCCCCGGCGGCCGCCAGGTCGGGGAGGAGCGCGAAGACGTCCGCCTCCAACGCCCGGTGGCGGGCGGGATCCAGGTCGTTCGCGGCGACGTTGCGCTCGGCATCCCGCAGGGCGGGGCCGGCGACGTCGACCGTCCACGCCTCGCGGGCTCCCCCCGCGAGCGCCGCGACGCTGAACCCCCCGGCGTACCCGAACAGGTTCAGGACGCGCGCGCCCTCCGCGCGGTCGCGGATGCGGCGCCGGTGCTCGCGGTGGTCGAGGAACAGGCCGGTCTTCTGGCCCTCGCGGAGGTTCGCGAGGAAGCGCAGGCCGTGCTCGCGCACCGTCACCTCGGGTGGGGGCGCCTCGCCGGCCAGGACCTCGAGGTCGCCGTCCACGCGCCGCACGACGCCCTTGAGGCGCGCGGCGCGCAGCAGCGCCTTCGCGATGCGCGGCAGGCGCCCCTCGAGGGCGGCGGCGTGCAGCTCGACGACCGCGTGGCGGCCGTAGCGATCCGCCACGAGGCCGGGAAGGCCGTCCCCCTCCCCGAACACCAGCCGGTAGGCGGTGTGGCCCGCCTCGCGGAGCGGGGCGCGGGCCGCGACCGCCCGCTCGATCGCGGCCTCCCACCAGCGTTCGTGCGGGGGCACCCCCCACGTCACCAGCCGCACGCCGATCGCGCCCGACGCGTCGTAGAGCCCGAACGCCACCTCGGGCCCCGCCTCGACGCGCACGAGCTCGCCCCCCTGCAGGCCGTGGCGCGGGAGGGCGTCGCGGTAGATCCACGGGTGGCGGGAGGTGAGGACCGACGCGAACGCCGGCCCGAGGTGCAGCGTCGCGGCCGGGCCTTCGCTCACGCCACGCTCGCGAGCGCCTTCGCGCGCGCCAGGACGGCGTCCATCATGGCGGGCGTGAGCCGGCCCGTGTTCGTGTTCTGGAAGCTCGGGTGGTAGCCGTCCACCAGCACGTGCGCCGCGCCGCCGGGGTAGGCGGCCGGCAGGTCGTGCACCGCGCCGTGCGCGAACGGGTGGCGGGCCTTCACGACCGGCGCGCCGCGCGCGGCGAGGCGATCGAGGTAGGCGGCGTGCGCGAACGCCCCGAACGCCAGCACGACCCGCAGGTCGGGCAGGTGCGCGAGGTCGTCCTCCAGCCACGGCCGGCACGCCGCCGCCTCGGCCCGCGTGGGCTTGTTGCCCGGCGGGACGCACCGCACGGCGGCGGTGATCCACGTACGCCGCAGCTGCAGGCCGTCGTGCCGCCCCTCGCTGTCGGGGCGGTCGGCGAGGCCGGCGCGGTGCAGGGCGGGGAACAGGAAGGCGCCCGACGCGTCGCCGGTGAACTGGCGACCGGTCCGGTTGGACCCGTGCGCGCCCGGCGCCAACCCCAGGATCGCGAGGCGCGCGCCGCGGTCCCCGAACCCGGGCACCGGCGCACCCCAGTACGTCTCGTGCCGGTAGCTCGCGCGCTTGTCGCGCGCGACCGCCTCGCGGTGCGCGACGAGCCGCGGGCAGCGCCGGCAGGTGCGCAGGGCGTCGGGCAGGTGCTCGACGGTGCCGCCCCCGTCGACCGGGTCGCTCACGCCTCGCGCAGGGCGCGCTCGATGCGGTCCAACGCGTCGTCGACGATGCCGCGCGACGTCGCGAAGTTCAGGCGGGCGAAGCCCGCACCGGCCGGCCCGAACGACGCGCCGTCGTTCAGCGCCAGGCGGGCGCGGTCCCGCAGCAGGCCGGCGGGATCCTCGGCGAGCGGCGTGTCGCGAAAGTCGAGCCAGGCGAGGTACGTCGCCTCCGGCGCGTGGTGGCGGACGCCCGGCATCGCCGCGACGCGCGCCGCGACGTGATCGCGGTTGCCCTTCAGGTACGCCAGCGTGTCCTCGAACCAGGCGTCGGCGTCGCGCACGGCGGCGAGGGCGCCCCATTGCGACACCGCCGGCGCCGGCATCGCCACGCCGAACGCCGCGGCCTTGAAGCGCGCCAGGACGTCGGGGTCCTCCGCGATCGCGAAGCCGATCTTCAGGCCGGCGAGGTTGAACGCCTTCGTCGGCCCGATCAGCGTCACCGTCCGCTTCGCGATCTCGGGGGAGAGCGACGCGAAGGGGGTGTGCGTCGGCCCGAAGTTCAGGTCGGCGTGCAGTTCGTCGCTGACGACGAACAGGCGGTGATCCAGGACGCGGGACGCGAGCGTCTCGAGCTCGTTCACGTCGAACACCCGACCGGTCGGGTTGTGCGGGTGGCACAGCATCAACAACCGCGACGACGGCGTGATGGCGGCGTCCAGCGCGCCTTCGTCGAGGCGGTAGCCCTCCCCGTCGTCGCGCAGGTCGACCGACTGAAACGTCCGGCCCTGGTTCTCGGTCGCGAGGCGGAACGGCGGGTAGACCGGGGTGGGCGCGACGACGCCGTCGCCCTGCGCGGCGAACGCCTTCACGGCGGTGTAGAGGCCGGCGACGGTGCCGGGCGTGATCCAGATCGCCTCGGGGTCGACCGTCCAGCCCTGCCGTCGCGCGAGGCGGTCGGCGACCGCCTCGCGCAGCCCGGGAATGCCGGTCCATTCGGGGTAGCCGAACGTGTCGCCGTCGGCGAACGCCTTCAGGGCCTCGCGGATGGGGGTGGCGACGGGGAAGTCCATGTCGGCCACCCAGAGGGGGAGGACGTCGTCGTCGTACGCCCGCCACTTCAGGAGTGGCCGACGCCGAAGCCCGTCGGCGTCCAGCGCGTCGTAGGGATGCGTCATGGCCGGACGATAGCAGGCCCCCCGCCGCCCCGCCGCGGGGGCGCGCGGCGGCGTCCGGCAGCGGGTAGGGTCGGGGCATGCACCTGACGATCGCCGTGCCGGCGTGGGCGCGCAGCTGGCTGTCGGACCACACCGACATGCACCGCCGGGAGCGACCCGTCGACCCCGCCACCACGCCCGTCCTGGAGGTGGACCTGCCCGACGACGCGTACTACGAGTACGCCTTCCGCGACGCCGACGGCCGCGTCCGGGCGGACCCCGCACGGCCGGAGCGCGCGGAGAACTCCTGGTACGACGCGGTCACCGCGGTCCGCGGCCCCGCCTACGCCCCGCACCCGCTGGCCGCACCCGACGCGGAACCGACCGGGACCCTCCGCCGCCTCCGGGTGGACGCCGGAGCCACGGCGCCGCGCCGCGTGGCGCTGTACGAGCCGGCCGACCTGGCCGGCCCCGCCCCGCTCGTGGTGGCGCACGACGGCACCGCCTACCTGCGCGTCGCCCGCCTCCCCGCCGTCCTGGACGCGCTGATCGCGGCGGGCCGCGTGCCGCCGGTCCGCGTCGCGTTCCTCGACCCCCGGACGCCCGCCGTCCGCACCGAGGAGTACGGGTACGCCGACGCCTACCAGGAGGCCCTCGCCCAGTTCGTGCTACCCGCCCTCCGGCGCGAAGCGGAGGCGAACACGCTGTACGCGCTCGGAGCGTCGCTCGGGGGGCTCGCCTGGTTCGAGGCCGCCTGGCGCGACCCGGCGGCGTTCGCCGGACTGGCGCTGCAATCCCCCGCGTTCCTCGGGACGCCCCGCGACCGCCGCTTCCACGGCCTCGAGGCCAGCTGGCCGCTGGAGGTCCTCACCCGCCGTGATGGGCCGCTCCCGTGGCGCGTGTCGCAGGAGGTGGGGACGTTCGATTGGTTGCACGACGTCAACGCCCGCGCTGCGGACGCGTTCGCGGCGCGGGCCGCGGCGCACCGCTTCGCGGTGCGTTCGGCGGGGCACAACTGGACGTTCTGGCGCGACGGCCTCCCCGACGCGCTCACCTTCCTGCTGGCGCCCTGACGCCGCAGGGGCGTCGCGATCGGGCGGCGCGAGGCCGCGGTAGCATGACGTTCATGAGCGACTTCCGCATCGAACGCGACACGCTCGGCGAGGTGCGCGTCCCCGCCGACCGCTACTGGGGCGCGCAGACCCAACGTTCGCTCGGCAACTTCCCGATCGGGGGGCCGGAGCAACGCATGCCGATCGAGATCGTGCACGCCTTCGCGGTCCTGAAGAAGGCCGCGGCGCGCGTCAACGCCGACCTCGGGGTCCTGGATCGCGCGAAGGCGGACGCGATTCACGAGGTGTGCGACGAAATCGCGTCGGGCGCCCTCGATGATCACTTCCCGCTCGTCACCTGGCAGACCGGGTCGGGGACGCAATCGAACATGAACGTCAACGAGGTCGTCGCCAACCGCGCCATCGAGGCGCTGGGCGGCGAGGTGGGCAGCAAGGACCCCATCCACCCGAACGACGACGTGAACGCGTCGCAATCGAGCAACGACACCTTCCCGACCGCGATGCACCTCGCCGCCGTCGAGGCGATCGAGCGGATGCGGCCCCAGGTCGCCGCGCTCGCGGCGACCTTGCGCGCCAAGGCCGAGGCGTACGACGACGTCGTCAAGATCGGGCGGACGCACCTCATGGACGCCACCCCGCTCACCCTCGGGCAGGAGTTGTCGGGGATGGCGACGCAACTCGAGCACGGCCTCGCGGCGGTCGAGAAGGCGCTGCCCCCGCTCCACGCGTTGGCGCTCGGAGGGACGGCGGTCGGGACCGGCCTGAACGCGCCCGAGGGGTTCGCCGGGCGCGTCGCGAGCGCGATCGCGGAGGCGACCGGCCGCCCGTACGTCGCGGCGGAGAACCCCTTCGAGGCGCTGTCGGCGCACGACGCGATCGTGGAGGCGTCGGGCGCCCTGAAGCGCTTGGCGGTGTCGGCGCTGCACGTCGGCAACGCCATCCGCATGCTGGCGTCGGGCCCGCGGACCAGCATCGGCGAGATCACCATTCCCGCCAACGAACCCGGCTCCTCGATCATGCCGGGCAAGGTCAACCCGACGCAGGCGGAGGCGCTCACGATGGTCGCCGCGCAGGTGATCGGCAACGACGCGACGGTCGCGTTGGCCGGCACGCACGGGCACTTTCAGTTGAACGTCTTCAAGCCGGTCATGATCCGCAACCTGCTCGAGTCGGCGCGGCTTCTGGGGGACGCCTGCGCGTCGTTCGACGAACGCTGCGCGCGCGGCATCGAACCGAACCGCGAACGCATCGCGATGCACCTCGAGAACTCCCTGATGCTCGTGACCGCCCTGAATCCGGTCGTCGGCTACTACAAGGCGGCGGAGATCGCGCAGAAGGCGCACGCGGAGGGCACGACCCTCAAGGAGGCGGCGTTGGCGCTCGGGTACCTCGACGAAGCGACGTTCGACGCCGCGGTGCAGCCCGAACGCATGGTGTGAGGCGGGGAACCCGGCCGGTCAGTCGCCGCCGCGCTCGTCGATGACCTCCGCCCCCTCGGGGAGGTAGGTCACCTCCTCGCGCGTCAAGCCGACGTTCGTCTCCAGGTTCTCGAACGCCAGGTCCGCCACCAGGGCCCCGTCGGGCCCGAACACCCGGAGGGCGCGCGGCAGCGTCGTCGCGTCGGGCACCACCAACTCCACCCGACCGACCTGCAGGCCGTCCCCCTCGGGACGCAACGTCACGACCCGAGCCGGGCCGTCGTCGCTCGCGCTGGTCGTGACGTCGGTCGCGACGAACCCCTCGAACCACGCGTTCGGGTCGAGGGTCGGGTCGAGCGAGGCGACGTCGAGGTCCGGCAGGGTCCCCCCGAACGCGTCGGGGTCGCCGGCGTCGAACAGGGTCACCTGGTGGGTCAGGAAGGCGTAACTCGCGAACGTGTCGCCGTCGAGGACCAGCATGTTGTCCGCGACGGCGTCGGGCTGCAGCACGTAGGCGCTCAACGCGCGCGCTTCGGGGAGCGCCAACAGCTCCACCTCGAGGCTCAGCTCCCCGCCCGACGCGTCGATCAGGCGCCCCGTCAGGAGGAGGGACGCGTCCTCCACCGCCGCTGCGGCGTCGGCGACGCGGTTCAGCAGCGCTTCGGCGTCGGGGTCGGGCGTGACCTGGGCGGTGGCGGCCCCGGCCAGCGCGAGCGCGAGGCCGGCGGCGAGGACGGCGCGGCGGACGGCGGCGAGGCGGCCCGGCCGGCGCGCGGGGGAGGGAACGGCGGGGGCGTGGGACACGGGCGAAGGGTACCCCGCGCGTGCGCTCCGCGGCGGATGCCGGCACACCCCGGTGCTATCTTCGCGGCCGAGAGGAGGCCCCTCGTGCACCCCTTCGCCCCGTTCCGCTCCACCCCCCGCCCGCGCGCCGCGGGCGCCCCGTGCCTCGTGGCGTTCGTCCTCGCCGCCGTCGCCGGCCTCGCGGCCGCGCAGGACGTCCGTCTCGATCCACAGGCGATCGTCGTGAACCCCGACCCCGCCTTCGGGGTCGAGGTGACCCTCGATCGCGGCGGCGCCCTCCCGGCCTACGAGGTCGGCGACCCCATCGAGGTCACCGTCCGCGCGACCCGCGACGCGTGGGTGTACCTGTACTCCGTCGAGCCCGACGGGCGCGTGCAGCAGATCGTTCCGAACCGCTACGAGGGGTCGCTGCGGCTGCGCGCCGGCGAGCGCGTCACGGTGCCGGGCGAGGGCGCCGGGTACCGCTTCGCGGTCGATCCGCCCTACGGCGTGTCCCTCGTCCTGGCGATCGCCAGCCGCGCGGAGCTCGACGTCGCCCCCCTCGCGCGGTTCGAGGGCGACGCGGCGTTCGCGCAGAGCGACGTGGGGGTCGGCGGCTTCCAACGGCGCGTCGAGACGCTCCTGCAGCGCGTCGCGCAGGACGCCTGGGCGTCGGGCAGCGTGGGCTACCGCGTCGTCGACGCGGATCGCGCGCGCGGCGAGGCGACGTTGTCGGTCGTGTCCGATCCCGACGGCGCGGAGGTGTACCTCGACGGCACCTACCAGGGCCGCACGCCGCTGCGCGTCGTGACCGACGCCGGCGTGCGGACCGTCACCGTGACGCGCGAGGGGTACCTCACCGAACGCCGCACCGTGCGGCTCCTGCAGGGGGGCGGGGAACGCGTCGCGTTCGACCTCACGCGCGCCGCGCGGGACGGTCGGCTCGACGTGGCCTCCCGGCCGTCCGGCGCGGAGGTGTACGTCGGCGGCGTGTACCAGGGCCGCACCCCGCTGAGGGGGCTGCCGTTCGCGCCCGGCACGTACGACGTCCGCGTCGAGCGCGGCGGCTACGCGCCGGCGACCCGCACCGTCACGATCCGCGGCGGCGCGACCGTCGATCTCGACGTCGTGCTGCGACGCGAGGGCGGCACGCTGGACGTCCGCGGGGAGGTGCCGGGCAGCGTCGTGTTCCTCGACGGGCGGCGCGTCGGGACGCTCGCCGGCGGAGCGGCGTCGCTCCGCATCGACGACGTCCCGGCCGGCGTGGCGGAACTCACCGTCGTCGCGCCCGGCTACGCGACGGTCGTGCGCCGCGTCGACGTGCCGGCCGGGGTCGCGCGCGACGTCGCGCTGCGGCAGGACCGCCTGCCGGAACGATAGACTGGTCCTCCATGGCTCCCG
>JAVLCF010000049.1 GCA_031581195.1 Trueperaceae bacterium
GCGGATGCGGTCCCCCGGTCGGGGGGTTCGGAGCCGCCAGGGGCCGTCCTCGAGGAGCGTCGGGGGCGCCCCGTCCGGCAGGGCGTCCGGCGTCGCGACGTCCCGCTCGGTCGGGGGGGCCGGCGTCGCCTCCGGGGGCGGGAGTGCGTCGACGCGGTTCCGTCCGAACCGGAGGCGGACGCCGCCGGGCAGGTCCGCGCGCCACGCGTCGTGGCCGGGGAGGGCGGCGAGGGCCGCGTCGAGGTGCGCGACGTCGACGTCGCCTCCGGCGTCGCGCACGAGGCGCGCCAGGACCTCGCGCTGGAGTGCGGTGGGGGCGGCGGCGAGGACGGCGCGGGCGGGGGCGTCGCGCCGGAAGCGGCGGTCGGCCTCCATCGCGAAGAACGCCGCCTGGTCGCGCTGGAGGTCCGCGAAGCGCGCCAGGCGGGCGGCGCTGCCGGGGCGGCGCCGCTGCAGGACGGGGAGCACCTCGTGGCGTAGCCAAGCGCGGTCGCGGCGTCGGTCGCGGTTGTCGGCGTCCTCGCGCCAGTCCTGCCCGAGCCCGTCGAGCCAGCCGCGCAGGTCGGCTTTGCCGAGCGCCAGGGCGGGGCGCACGATCGGGCCGCGCCGTGGCTCGATGCCGCGCGGGTGGGCGGTCCCCCGCAACAACTGCAGCAGCACGGTTTCCGCCTGGTCGTCGCGGGTGTGGGCGGTGACGACGACGTCGCACGCGTGCGCCTTCGCGGCGCGCGTGAGGAAGGCGTAGCGGACCTCCCGCGCGACCGCCTCGAGGTTGCCGCCCTTGTCGGCGTGCACGGCGTGGACGTCGACCGCGTCGCTCTCGAGGGGGACGCCGAGCCGGGCGCAGGTGGCCTGCACCCAGGCGGCGTCGTCGCCGGACGTGGCGCGGAGGCGGTGGTCGAGGTGGGCGGCGACGACGTCGCGGTCCGGCGCATCGACCAGCGCGCGGAGGACGGCGACGGAGTCGCTGCCGCCGGACAGGGCGACGAGGACGCGGCGCGCGTCGGGCGCGAGCCGGTCCAGGGCCGCGCGAAGTTGGTCGTCGACCCCTCGGGTGGCGTTCACGGGTCCGTCGTATCACAGGTGGCGGGCGGACCGGGGCGGCCCGCGCGCCGCGATACCCTGACGCCATGCACGTCACCCTGGTGGTTCTCGATTCCGTGGGCGTCGGCGCCCTCCCCGACGCGGAGGCGTTCGGGGACGCCGGCGCGCACACCCTCGATCACACCGTGGCGGCGACCGGCGTGCGCTTGCCGCACCTGGCCGACCTGGGGGTCGGCCGGGTGGAGGGCGTGACGTCGCTTCCGGCGGTCGCGACGCCGCGCGGCGCGTACGGTCGCCTCGCGGAGCGCTCGCCCGGGAAGGACACCACGACCGGCCACTGGGAGTTCATGGGGGTGGTGCTCGACGCGCCGTTCCGGACGTTCGAGCGGTTTCCGGCGGCGTTGATGGACGCGCTCGACGCCGCGACGGGGCGCGGGCACCTGGGGAACGAGGTGGCGAGCGGCACGGAGATCCTGGAGCGGTTGGGGCCGGCGCACCTCGCGTCGGGCGACCCGATCGTCTACACGAGCGCCGACAGCGTCCTGCAGATCGCGGCGCACGTCGACGTCGTGCCCCTGGAGACGCTCTACGCCTGGTGCGACGCCGCCCGCGCGTTGGCGGTCGGGCCGCACGCCGTCGCGCGGGTGATCGCGCGTCCGTTCCGGGGGGCGCCGGGCGCCTTCGAGCGGCTGCACGACAAGCGGCGGGACCTGTCGGTCGCTCCGCCCCCCACGGTGCTCGATGCGCTCGCGGAGGCTGGGCGGGACGTGCGCGCGATCGGCAAGATCGACGACATCTACGCCGGGCGGGGGGTGCGCGAGGCGATCAAGACCGGATCGAACGCGGAGGGCGTCGCGGCGACGCGGGCGGCGATGGAGCGGCACCGCGACGGGTTGACGTTCACGAACCTGGTGGATTTCGACGCGGTGTACGGCCACCGACGCGACGTCGAGGGGTACGGGGCGGCGTTGGCGCGGTTCGATGCCGCCCTGCCGGACCTGGTGGCGGCGCGGGGGGAGGACGACGTGCTGATGCTGCTCAGCGACCATGGGAACGACCCGACGCACGTCGGGACCGACCACACGCGCGAGTACGGGCTGCTCGTGGCGGTCGGGCCGGCGGGGGCGGGGGTCGACCTGGGGACGCGGGCGAGCTTCGCGGACGTCGGTGCGACGGTCGCGGACCTGCTGGACGTCGCGTGGCGGGGGCCGGGCACGTCGTTCGCGGACGTCCTGCGGCGATGAGCGCGCCCGCACGAGAGCGGCGCCCCGCAGAGGTCCACGGGGCGCCGCTCCGAGATCGAGTCGTTACTCGTCGGTGACGAGCTCGATCAGGGCTTCCTGGGTCGCGTCGCCGCGGCGGTGGCCGAGGCGGTAGATGCGGGTGTAGCCGCCCTTGCGGTCGGCGTAGCGCGGCCCGATGTCGTCCATGAGGCTCCGGAGGACCGCGTTGTCGTGGATCTCCTTGGCGACGAGGCGGCGGGCGTGGAGGTCCCCGCCGCGCGCGGTCGTGATGAGCTTCTCGACGTACGGCTGGAGGTTCTTGGCCTTCGTGAGGGTGGTCTTGATGCGGCCGTGCTTGAACAGCGCCGTCGCTTGGCTGCGCGCGAGCGCGATGCGGTGGGAGCTGTTGCGGTTGAGTTTGCGGCCGGCGGCGAGGTGACGCATCGTTACTCCTTCAGGCTGAGTCCGCGCTGCCCCAGTTGGTCGCGGATCTCGTCGAGGGACTTGTCGCCGATGCCGCTCACGCGCTTGAGGTCGCGCTCGGAGAGGGCCATGAGGGCGTTGACGGAGTCGATGCCCTCCTCCTGCAGCGAGTGCAGCACGCGGTTGGAGAGCGCGAGGCTCTCGAGGCTGATGTGCGGCTCGTCCTGCTCGGCGGGGGTGGGTTCGCCCGCGGCGGAGGGGATCGTCACGACGGGGACCTCCTCCTCGGGCTGTTCGCCGTTACCGCCGAACACGTTGAGCTGGGTGCGGAGGATGTCGACCGCTTCGTCGAGCGCTTCGCGGGGCGAGACGCTGCCGTCGGTCCAGACGCGGACGACGAGCCGGTCGAGGTCGGTCTTCTGCCCGACGCGGGTGTCCTCCACCCGGTAGGCGACGCGGCGGACCGGCGTGAAGACGGCGTCGACGGGGATCGAGTTGATGCGGTCCTTGTGGCCGTGCAGAAGTTCGGCGGGGACGTACCCGACGCCGGGGTCGACGCGGACCTCCATCACGAGTTTGGCGCCGTCCCCGAGGGTCGCGATCTCCAGTTCGGGGTTGACGATCTCGGCGTTGGAGGGGACGTCGAGGTCGGCGGCGGTGACGGTGCCGGCCTTCTCGGCGCGGAGCGTGAGGGTGACCGGTTCGCCGTCGTGGAGTTTCACGACGAGGTCCTTGAGGTTCAGCACGATCTGCATGACGTCCTCGCGGACGCCGGGGATCGTGGAGAACTCGTGGAGGACGTCCTCGACGTACACGCTGGTGACGGCGGTGCCGGGGATCGAGCTCAGCAGGATGCGGCGCAGGGGGTTGCCCAGGGTGACGCCGAACCCGCGCTGCAGCGGCTCGACCACGAACTCGCCGTAGCGGTCGGTGGCGGTCGCCTGGAATTCGGGTGTGATCTGCACGTGGGTCGCCTCCACCTCAGCGGGAGTAGTACTCGATGACCTGCAGTTCGTTGACGGGCACCACGATGTCCTCGCGCGCGGGGACGCTCTGGAAGGTGCCGGTCAGCGTGTCGGCGTCGAAATCGAGCCAGGGCGGCGTCTTGCCGCGGCGGCGCTCCTCGACGTTCTGTTTGATGTGCGGGTTCTTCTTCGCCTTCTCGACGACCGCGATCTGGTCGCCGGGCTGCACCCGGTAGGAGGGCACGTCGATGCGGCGGCCGTTGACGCGGATCAGGCCGTGCGCGACGAACTGGCGCGCTTGGCGGCGCGTGTGCGCGATCCCGAGGCGGTAGACGACGTTGTCGAGGCGCCGCTCGAGCAGCTGCAGGAAGACCGTGCCGGTCGCCCCTTCGCGGCGGGTGGCTTCCTCGAACAGGTTGGCGAACTGCTTTTCGCTCATGTTGTAGAGGATGCGCAGCTTCTGCTTCTCACGGAGGCGGACGCCGTAGTCGCTGATGCGGCGGCGGCGGCGCTGCCCGTGCTCCCCGGGGGGGTAGGGACGGCGTTCCATGTACTTCTGCGCCTTGGGGGTCTCGGCGAGGTTCACCCCTTCGCGGCGGCACAGCTTGACGATCGGTCCTCGGTAACGGCCCATGCGTCCTCCTGCCTTACTGCCGGCGCCGCTTGCGCAGGCGGCAGCCGTTGTGGGGGGTGGGGGTGTCGTCGATGATCGTGCGGACGTTCACGCCGGTCGCTTGGATCGAGCGGATCGCCTGTTCGCGGCCCGAACCGGTGCCGCGGATCACGATGTCGAGCGTGGAGAGCCCCATGTTCTGGGCTTTGCGGGTCGCGTCCGCCGCAGCGAGCTGCGCGGCGTAGGGCGTGCCCTTCTTGGAGCCCTTGTAGCCGATGCTGCCCGACGAGGACCAGGTGACGGTGTTGCCGTCGGGGTCGGTGATGGTGATGATGGTGTTGTTGTACGAGGCGTGAATGAACGCCTTGCCCTCCACCAGGGTGCGCTTGGTGCGCTTGCGGTTCTTGGATGGCGTGGCCACGTCTACCCCCTACTTCCTCGGCGCCTTCTTCTTGCCGGCGACGGTGCGGCGCGGCCCCTTGCGGGTCCGGGCGTTGGTCTTGGTGGATTGCCCGCGCACGGGCAGGCCGCGACGGTGACGGAGGCCGCGGTAGCAGCCGATGTCCATGAGGCGCTTGACGTTGAGCTGCACCTCGCGGCGCAGGTCGCCCTCGACCTTGTACTGGCCGTCGACGACCTCGCGAATCTTCTGGACGTCGGATTCGGCGAGGTCCTTGACGCGGATCGAGGGATCGACGCCGGACTGCTCGAGGATGGCGCGGGCGCGCGTCGGCCCGATGCCGTAGACGTAGGGCAAGGCGTACTCGACGCGCTTCTCCCGCGGAAGGTCGACTCCGGAAATGCGTGCCATGGTTACCCCTGCCTCTGCTTGTGCTTGGGATTGGAGCAGATGACGTAGACGCGCCCGCTACGCTTGATCACCTTGCAGCTCGCGCACATCTTCTTGACGCTGGACCGTACTTTCATGGCCGTCCCCTTACTTCCTGTAGACGATGCGACCCTTTTCGGGGTCGTAGGTGCTGATTTCGACGACGACGCGGTCGCCGGGGAGGATGCGGATGTAGTGGCGGCGCATCTTGCCGCCGACGTGCGCGAGGATCTCGGGGCCCGCGTCGAGCTGCACGAGGAAGGTGGTGTTGGGGCGCGCCTCCAGGACGACCCCTTCGGTGCGCACCATGTCCTGCGTGGTTTCGGTGCCCTTCTGCCGGTTTTCGGCGCGCCCGCGTCCGGCGTTCGAACGCCGACCGCCGCGGCCGCCTCCTCGTCTACGCGCCATGCGCCACTCCCTCTCCCGTTCGCGTCGTCGTCTCCTTCGCCGTCAGAATGCGTGGGCCGTCCTCGGTGACGGCCACCGTGTGTTCGAAGTGCGCGGACGGCACCCCCGTTTCGGTGGGGGCGGTCCATCCGTCGTCGAGGACCACGACCGCGGTGCGCGAGTGCGCGACCATCGGTTCGATCGCCAAGACCAGGCCTGGCCGAAGCACGGGTCCCGTGCCGGCGCGGCCGAAGTTGGGCACGTCGGGCGGCTCGTGGAAGGTCCGGCCGATGCCGTGCCCCACGAACTCCCGTACCACCCAGAAGCCTTCCTGCTCGACGACGTCCTGAATGGCCGCGGACACGTCGCCCAGCCGATTTCCCGGGGCGGCTCGTTCGATGCCGGCGTAGAGGGACCGCTCGGTCGTTTCGAGCAACCGCTGCACATCGTCGGAGACGGCGCCGATGGCGTAGGTCTTCGCCATGTCGGCGGCGTACCCCTTGTAGAACGTGCCGACGTCGATGCTCACCGTGTCCCCCTCCTGCAACGGGCGGTCGTCCGGTATGCCGTGGACGACGACCTCGTTGAGGGAGGTGCACAGCGTCGCGGGAAACCCGCGGTAGCCCTTGAATGCGGGGCTACCACCACTCCGTAGGATAACCTCTTCGGCCACGTCGTTCAACTCGCGGGTGGTGACGCCGGGCGCCAGGCGCGCTTCGACCGCCTCGAGCGCCGCGCGGTTGATGTGCGCGGCGTCCACCATCGCGTCGATCTCGCCGGGCCGCTTGAGGATCACGCAAGCGCCCCCTCGATGCGTTCGGTGACGGCGTCGAGGTCGCCGACCCCATCGACGCGCACCAACAGGTCGCGCGCGTCGTAGAAATCGAGCAGCGGCCGGGTGGCGTCGGCGTAGACCTCCATGCGCTTGCGCACGGTGGCTTCGCCGTCGTCGCTGCGGCCCTCGCGTTCGGCGCGGCTCACGAGCCGCTCCACGAGCTCCTCCTGCGGCACCTCGAGCTGGATCACGGCGGTCATCTCCGCGCCGTACTCCGCGAGGAGCGCGTCGAGCGACACCGCCTGCCCCGGGGTGCGGGGGAAGCCGTCGAGGAGGACGCGGACCTCGTCCATCTCGTCGAGTTCGCTGCGGACCATGTCGACGATCAGGTGGTCGGGCACCAGCTCGCCCGCCTCCATGATCGCCTTCGCCTGCGTCCCCAGCTCGGTCCCGCGCGCGACGTGCCCGCGCAGCAGATCGCCGGTCGACAACGCCCGCAGGTCGTGGCGCTCGGCGATGCGGGCGCCCTGCGTGCCCTTGCCGGCCCCGGGCGGACCCATGATGAGGAGGACCTCGCTCGCCATCAGAACCGCCGTCCGCGACCGCGAATCCGTCCCTTCGAGACGAACCCTTCGTAGTGCCGCATCATCAGTTGGCTCTCGAGCTGCCGCAGCGTGTCGAGCGCGACGCCGACCATGATGAGCAGGCCGATGCCGCTGAACACGAAGCTGAGCTGGCCGGCGCCGGTCGCCCAGGCGAGCGCCTGCGGCAGGGCGTTGACCGCCCCGAGGAACAGCGCGCCCCACAGCGTGATGCGTTGCGTGATGCGGGCCAGGTGGTCGGTCGTCGGTTGGCCGGGACGGACGCCGGGCACGAAGCCGCCGTACTCGCGGAGGTTCTCGCTGATGCGCCGCGGGTCGAAACTGATCTGCGTGTAGAAGTACGTGAACGCGACGATCAGCACGGTGCTGGTGATGAGGCCCTGCCACTGCGCGGGGTTGAACCAGGCGCCGATCGCCTGCAACCACACGACGTCCGGGAAGCTGCCGATCAGGGTCTGGGGCAGGATGATGATGCTGACCGCGAAGATGATCGGGATGACGCCGGCGGCGTTGAGGCGCAACGGGATGTACGTCGATTGCCCGCCCATGACGCGGCGCCCGACGACCTTGCGGGCGTACTGCACCGGAATCCTGCGTTCCGCCTGTTGGATGAGCACCATCCCCGCGAGCGTGAGGATCAACAACGCGAAGAAGATGATCAAGCCGATGAGGTTGCCTTCGCCCCGCCCGATGAGGGCGAACTGTTGGGTGATGGCGCCGGGGAACGCCGCGACGATGCCGGCGTAGATGATCAGGGAGATGCCGTTGCCGATACCGTACTCGCTGATCTTCTCGCCGAGCCACATCACGACGCTGATGCCGGCGACCTGCGTCACGAGCACCACGAACCAGAAGAACGGCCCGTTGGCCCAGCCGATCTTCAGCGCGCCGGACGGCCCGAGGAGGGCGATGGCGAGGAACACCGCTTGGATCGCCCCGAGCCCCACCGCGCCGTAGCGGGTGTACTGGGTGATCTTGCGCCGGCCCTCCTCGCCCTCCTTGGCGAGCTTCTCGAGCGGCGGCCAGGTGCCCTGCAGGAGCTGCACGATGATGCTGGCCGTGATGTAGGGGATCACGCCGAGGGCGGCGATCGAGAACACCTCGAAGTTGCCGCCGGAGATGAAGTTGAGCAGGGTGAAGACGTCGCCCTGTCCGAAGCTTCCCTCCCGCAACCGGTCGATGTCGATCCCCGGGGTGGGGATGAACACCAGCAGCCGGTAGACGGCCAGCAGGCCGATCATCACCAGCAGCTTCGCGCGCAGCGCCGGGACGGCGGCGGCGTTGCGGAAGGCCGCGAGCATCAGGCCGACTCCTCGGCCGCCGCGCCCTTCACGTTCCCGCCCGCCGCCGTGACGGCGGCGGCCGCCCCCCGACTGACCGCGTCGAGGTCGATCGTGAGTTTCGTGGAGAGGTCACCGTCCCCGAGCAGTTTCACGGGACGGTCGGTACGCTTGACGAGGCCGGCGCCGACGAGCGCGTCGACGTCGACGGTGGCGCCGTCGTCGAAGCGGTCGAGGTCGCGGACGTTCACGATCTGCACCGGTTCCTTCGCCCTGTTGAAGCCGCGCTTGGGCAGCCGCATCACCAGGCGCGAACGACCGCCCTCCCAGCCGGCGCCCTGGCTGAAGCCGCTGCGCGACTTCTGGCCCTTCTGGCCGCGGCCGGCGGTCTTGCCGCGACCGCTGCCGAGACCGCGACCGACGCGCCGGCGGCGGCGTTTGGAGCCCGTGGCCGGGCCGATGTCGTTGAGTTTCACGAGCGGGACCCCCCTTGAATGGTGAGCAGGTAGGCGACCTTGTCGACCATGCCGCGCACGTCGGGCGTGTCGGCGACCTCACGCGTGTCGCCGGTCTTGCGCAACCCGAGCGCGCGCACGGTGGCGCGCTGGTCCTTCGGCACGCCGATCAGGCTTCGGGTCAGGGTGATCTTCATGGCTCCGCCCGATCCCGCGCCGCCTTCGCTTCGGCGAAGGTGCGCAGTTGCTTGAGCCCGTCGACGACGGCGTAGGCGACGTTCGTTTGGTTGCGCGAGCCGAGCTCCTTCGTGAGCAGGTTGCGGTACCCCGCCAGCTCGACGATGGCGCGCGGGACGCTGCCGGCGATCACGCCGGTCCCCGCGCCCGCCGGCTTCAGCATCACGCGGCTGGTGCCGTGCGCGCCGAGCACCTCGTGCGGGACCGTCCCGGGCTCCTCGATGGGCACCTCGATGAGGTTCCGGCGCGCGACGTACTGGCCCTTCTGCACCGCGACCGGGACCTCCTTGGCCTTGCCGAGGCCCACCCCGACGCGGCCCTGCCGGTCGCCGATGACGACCATCGCGCCGAAGCGGAAGCGCCGACCGCCCTTGTAGGTCTTGGCGGTGCGCCGGATGAAGATCACCTTGTCTTCGAAATCGGTGTCGGCCATCAGAACTCCAGTCCTCCCTCGCGGGCGGCGTCGGCGAGCGCCTTGACGCGGCCGTGGTAGCGGTACGGGCCTCGGTCGAACACGACGCGGGTCACGCCCGCCTCCCGGGCGCGTTCGGCGAGGGCCTTGCCGACCTCGCCGGCCTGCGCGGTCTTGGTGCCCTTCGCGCCGAGCGCTTTGCTGTTCGCTTCGGCCAACGTCCGGCCGGTGCGGTCGTCGATGACTTGGGCGTAGATGTAGCGCGCGCTGCGGAACACCGACAGGCGCATGCGGCCGTTGTCGACCGGCGTGCGGATGTTGCGCCGCGTGCGGAAGGTACGGCGTCGTTTGGCGGTCATCACGTTCATGCGGGGCCTCCCCTCCGAGGTCAGCGGGACGCGGCTTTGCCGGCCTTGAGACGGACGCGTTCGCCCTGGTAGCGAACGCCTTTGCCGTGGTAGCTGTCCGGCGGCCGGACCGCGCGGATGTCCGCGGCGACCTGCCCGACGAGCTGCTTGTCGATGCCGCTCACCTCGATCTTCGTGGGTTCCGGCGCCTGGATCGTGACGCCCTCGGGGGCGGCGATGATCACGGGGTGCGAGTACCCGACGAGGAGCTCGAGGTCGTTGCCCTGCATCTGGCAGCGGTAGCCGACGCCCTGGATCTCCAGGGTCTTCGTGAAGCCTTCGCTGACGCCGGCGACGGCGTTGGCGACCAGGGCCCGAGCGAGCCCGTGCTGGGCGCGATCACTGGGGTGGTCGCTGGGGCGCGCGAACGTCAGGACGCCGTCGCTCTCCTCCATCGTGATGCGCGCGGAGATCGGCGCCTCGAGGCGGCCCTTGGGCCCCTCGACGTGCACGACGTCGCCGTCGCGGCGGACCGTCACGCCAGCCGGGAGGGGGATCGGGTACAGGCCGACGCGGCTCATCACCACACCTCGCAGACGACTTCGCCGCCGACGCCTTGGCGGCGGGCGTCGCGGTCGGCCATCAGGCCGCGGGAGGTGGAGACGACGGCGACGCCCAACCCGCCGCGGACGACGGGGACGTCCTTCGACTTCGAGTAGGCGCGCCGTCCGGGCTTCGAGACGCGGGTCATCTCGTGGATGATCGGCGTGCGCTTCGGGCCGTACTTGAGCGCGATGCGGAGGTTCGGGTGGCCGTTCGCGTCGACCTCCTCGAGGCCGGCGAGGTAGCCCTCGTCGACGAGGAGTTTCGCGAGCGCGCGCTTGAACTTGCTGGCGGGGACGTCCACGTGCGCGTGGCCCACGGCCACGGCGTTGCGGATGCGGTTCAACATGTCTGCGATCGGATCAGAGTGCACGTTTGCCTCCGTCGGAGTTGGTCCCGGCGGCTGTGTCGCCGGCCATCACCCCTGGGGTGTCGAGTCTCGGGTGTCTACCAGCTCGATTTCGTCACGCCGGGAAGGTAGCCCTTGTGGGCCATCTCCCGCATGCAGATGCGGCACAGGCCGAAGTCCCGCAGGTACCCGCGGGTCCGCCCGCAGCGGCTGCACCGCCGCACGGCGCGCGCGGAGAATTTGGGCGTCCGCTTGGACGCGGCGATTTTGGCTTTGGTGGCCACGCTTCCCCCTACTTCCGGAACGGCATGCCGAGCAGCTCGAGGAGGCTGCGCGCTTCCTCGTCGGTCTCGGCACTGGTGACGATGACCACGTCGAGGCCGCGGACGGCGTCGACGGAGTCGTAACTGAGTTCGGGGAACACGAGTTGCTCGCGAATCCCGAGGCTGTAGTTGCCGCGGCCGTCGAAGGCGTTGGCGCTGATGCCGCGGAAGTCCCGCACGCGGGGCAACGCGACGTTGATGAGTTTGTCGAGGAACGCCCACATGCGTTCCCGCCGCAACGTGACCTTCAGGCCGACCGGCATGCCGGTGCGGACCTTGAAGTTCGACACCGACTTCTTGGCCTTCGTCACGACCGGGCGCTGCAGCGCGACCTTCGCGAGGTCGTCCGCGGCGCGGTCGAGGACCTTGCGGTCGTCGCGCGCGTCGCCGACCCCCATGTTGAGGACGATCTTCTCGACGCGCGGCACCGCCATGGGGTTGGCGTAGCCGTGCCGCTCGGTCAGGTCCGAACGGATCGCTTGGTACTTCGCCTTGATCGGCAGGTCGATGCGTTCCACCGCCGCGCTCTCCGCCTCAGCCATCGAGAACCACTCCGCTCTTGCGCGCGACGCGACGCTTCACGCCGTCCTCGCCCACCTGCACGCCGACGCGGGTGGGTTCCCCCGTCTGCGGGTCGAGGAGCTGGACGTTGCTGACGTCGATCGGCGCCTCCTGCTCCCGGAACCCGCCGCGCGGGTTCTCCTGCGTCGGACGCAACGCCTTCTTGATGACGTTGACGCCCTCGACGACGATACGGCCCGCATCGCGGCGCACGTCGATGACCTCCCCTTCGAGGCCCTTGTGCTTCCCGGCGATCACCCGGACGGTGTCGCCCTTCTTGAGGCGGATCCTGCCGGCCATCACAGCACCTCCGGCGCGAGCGACACGATGCGCATGAAGCGCTTCTCCCGCAACTCCCGCGCGACGGGCCCGAACACGCGCGTCCCGCGCGGCTCGTTCTGGGGGTTGACGAGGACGGCGGCGTTTCCGTCGAAGCGGATCGACGAGCCGTCCTTGCGGTTGATCTCCTTCTTGGTGCGGACCACCACGGCGCGGACCACTTCGCCCTTCTTGACCTGGCCCTGCGGAATGGCGTCCTTCACCGAGGCGACGATCAGGTCGCCCACGCCGCCGACGAACTGTTGCCCGGTGCCGAGCACGCGGATGCACTGGATCCGGCGGGCTCCGGAGTTGTCGGCGACGTCGAGGAAGGTTTCCTGTTGAATCACGATGCCTCCGGGCGCGTCAGCTGCGCGCCTTCTCCAGAAGTTTCGTGACGACGAAGCGCTTGCGCTTGCTGACGGGGCGCGCGCTCGTGAGCTCCACGAGGTCGCCGACGCCGTACGCGTTCGTTTCGTCGTGCGCGAGGTACTTCTTGTTCGAACTCACGACCTTGCCGTAGAGCGGGTGCTTGAAGCGCCGCTCGACCGAGACGGTCACCGTCTTGTCCGCCGCGTCGGAGACGACGCGTCCCTGCAGGACCTTCTTCATGCCTGGCTCCCGTTCCGCGCCCGGGTCTCGTTGGCCACGGTCAGCAGCCGCGCGATTTCACGCTTCGCCTCCCGAATGCGCCGCGGGTTGCTCGCCTGACCGACCGCCGCCTGAAAGCGGAGGTCGAGCAGTTCCGCTCGCCGCTGCGCGACCTCGGCCTCGATCTCCTCGAGCGTCAGGTTGCGCACCTCATTGGGCTTCATCGTAGATCTCCCGCTTCACCATCTTCGTCGCGATCGGCAGTTTGTGCCCCGCGAGGCGGAACGCCTCGCGCGCCTGCTCCTCGGTGACGTTGGCGACCTCGAACAGGATGCGTCCCGGCTTGACGACCGCCACCCAGAACTCCACGGCGCCCTTCCCCTTCCCCATGCGAACCTCCTGGGGCTTCTTGGTGATGGGCTTGTCGGGGAAGATGCGGATGTAGATCTTGCCGCCGCGCTTGAAGTAGCGGCTCATCGTGATGCGGCACGCCTCGATCTGGTTCGACTTGATCCAGGCGGGCTCCGTCGCGACGAGCGCGTAGTCGCCGAACGCGACGTAGTCGCCGCCGGTCGTCGCGCCCCGCATGCGGCCGCGGAACTGCTTGCGGTACTTGACGCGCTTCGGGAGCAGCATCAGCCGTCCCTCCGCACGCGACGGCGGCCGCCGCCCTTCTCGTCGCGGCGGCGTCCGGGACGGCGCCGCTTCTTCTTGTCCTCGTCGCTCCGCGCGCGCGGCAGCACCGCCGCCTGACGCTTCTGGTCCCCGACGATCTCGCCGTGGAACACCCACGCCTTGACGCCGACGACGCCGGCGGTGGTGTGCGCTTCCGCGGTGCCGTAATCGATGTCGGCGCGCAACGTCTGCAGCGGCACGCGACCGTCGCTGTACCACTCGGGGCGGGCCTGCTCGCTCCCGCCGAGGCGGCCCGAGCAGCGGATCTTGACGCCCTTGGCGCCCGACTCCATCGTGCGTTGCACGGCCTGCTTCATGGCGCGGCGGAAGGCGAAGCGGCGCTCGAGTTGGTCGCGGATGCGTTGCGCGACCAGCATCCCGTTCGTGTTCGGGTTGCCGATCTCCTGGACGTTGACGTTGACCGTGCCGCGGATGAGGTCGTCCAGGCGGGCGCGCAGCATCTTGATCGCTTCCCCGCCGCGGCCGATGACGACGCCCGGCTTGGCGGTGTGGATCGTGACGCCGACGTTGTCCGCCGCACGCTCGATCTCGATCTTGGCGATGCCGGCGTGGCCGACCTCCTTCGTGATGAGGCGGCGGACGGTTTCGTCCTCCTCGAGCAACCGCGGGTAGTCGGCCTTGCCGGCGTACCACCGGGCCGAGGCGACCTTGTTGACCCCCAAGCGGAAGCCGAGCGGGTTGACTTTATTGCCCACGGCGTTCCTCCAGCGTGATCGTGATGTGGCTCGTGCGCTTGCGCAGCAGGTCGGCGCGACCGCGCGCCCGCGGCAGGTAGCGCTTGAGCGTCGGGCCGTCGCCGACCTGCGCTTCGGCGACGAACAGGTCGTCCTCGAACATGTCGTGGTTGTTGACGGCGTTCGCCTTCGCGCTCGTGAGGAGCTTCAGGATCGGGGCGGCCGCCCGCTTGTCGGTGAACTTGAGGATCGACTCCGCTTCGCCGACGTCCTTGCCGCGGATCTGGTCGATCACCAGGCGCGTCTTGCGGGGCGTGGCGCGGTGCATGCGGAGCTTGGCGGTGGCGCGCATCAGTCGCCCCGCCCGTGACCGCGGAAGTTGCGGGTCGGCGCGAACTCGCCGAGCTTGTGCCCGACCATGTTCTCCTGCACGAACACCGGCACGTGCTGCTTGCCGTTGTAGACGCCGAGGGTGTGACCGACCATCTCGGGCACCACCGTCGAGCGACGGCTCCACGTCTTGATGACCTTGCGGTCGCCGGACGCGTTGGCGGCGTCGACCTTCTTGAGCAGGTGGCCGTCGACGAACGGCCCCTTCTTCAGGCTGCGGGACATCGTTACCTCCCCTTCCGACGGCGCACGATGAATCGGCTCGACGTCTTGCGGCGGTCGCGGGTCTTGAGGCCCTTCGCCTGCTGGCCCCAGGGGCTGACCGGCGGCCGGCCGCCGCTGCTGCGGCCCTCGCCCCCACCGTGGGGGTGATCGACCGGGTTCATGGCGCGACCGCGCTGGTGGGGCTTGCGCCCGAGCCAGCGGGTACGGCCCGCCTTGCCGCTGACGACGTTCTTGTGTTCGGCGTTCCCGACGGTGCCGACGGTCGCGTAGCACTCGCCGTGCACGCGCCGCAGTTCGCCCGACGGGAGGCGCAACGTGACGTAGGCGCCGTCGCGGCCCTGGATCTGAATGCCGGTGCCGGCGCTACGCCCCACCTGCGCGCCCTTGCCGGGCACCAGCTCGACGGCGTGCACGACCGTCCCGACGGGGACGAAGCGGAGCGGCATGGCGTTGCCGACGACCGGTTCGGCGTCGGGACCGGCCACGATGCGTTCGCCGGCGCGCAACCCGCCGGGCGCGAGCACGTAGCGCTTCTCGCCGTCGAGGTAGTGCAGCAGCGCGATGTGGGCGCTCCGGTTCGGGTCGTACTCGATGCCGGCGACCTTGGCGGGCACGCCCTCCTTGTCGCGGCGACGGAAGTCGATGACGCGGTAGCGGCGCTTGTGACCCCCGCCGCGGAAGCGCGACGTGACGCGCCCCCGGTTGTTGCGCCCGCCGCTCTTCGCGGCCCCCTTGACGAGGGATTTCTCCGGCGCTCCGCGAGTGACCTCCGCGAAGTCGGGGGTCGCCATCGTGCGGCGGGAGGGCGTATACGGACGGTATTTCTTGGTCGGCATGCGCGTCCCTCCCTTAGGTGAGGCCCTCGAGCTGCGCGATGCGCTGCCCGGGCGCGAGCGTGACGATGGCCTTCTTGCGGTCGGCGGTCCGGCCGACGTACCGGCCGGTGCGTTTGGCCTTGCCGCGGACGTTCTGGAGGTTGATCTTGGTGACCTCGACCTCGAAGACCGTCTCGACGGCGTCCTTGATCTGCGTGCGGTTGGCGTCCGGGTGCACGTAGAAGGCGTACTTGCCGGTCTCGATCGCGACGACCGCCTTCTCCGACAGCACCGGGCGCAGGATCACGTCGTGCGGACTCACGAGGCCGCCTCCGTTTCCGCGCCGGCGAACACGGCGGCGTCGGCGATGACGGCGTCGCTACGCAGCACGTCGTAGACGTTGAGGCCGCGCACCGGGAGCACGTCGACCCACGGCAGGTTCCGCGCGGCGCGGCGCGCCAGCTCGTCGTCGGTGACGAGCAGCACGCGCTCCTCGCCGTCGAAGCCGTGCTCCTTCGCCCAGGCGACGAACTCCTTGGTCTTGCCGGAGAGATCGAACGCCTCGACGAGCGTGAGCTTGCCTTCGTTGGCGCGCGCCGCGATCGCCATGTGCAGGCCGAGCCGCCGCACCCGCTTGGGCAGGGTGTAGCCGTAGTCGCGTTCCACGGGCCCGAAGACCGTCCCGCCGCCGACGAAGATCGGCGCCTTGCGGCTGCCGTGGCGGGCGCGGCCGGTGCCCTTCTGCGGGTAGATCTTGGCGGTCGAGCCGGTGACCTTGCCGCGCGTCTGGGTGCGGGCGGTGCCGCGGCGGCGCTTCGCGAGCTGCCAGCGAACGACCTCGTGGAGGACCGACTCCTGGGGTTCGGGCAGGTCCAGCGTCACGGTGCGCTGGCTCCCCACCACGTCGAGCGTGACCGGCATCATGCCCCGCCCTTCCGCGCGGAGCCCTTGACGACGACCAGCGAGCCGTTCGCGCCGGGCACCGCGCCCTTGATCAGCAACACGTTGTCGTCGGGGCGGACCTCAACGACCTCGAGTCCGACGGTCGTCACCGGCCGCGCGCCCATCCGGCCCGCCATCTTGCGGCCCTTGTAGACGCGTCCGGGGGTCTTGCCCGTACCGATCGAGCCGACGGCGCGGTGCTTCTTCTTCGTGCCGTGCGTCGCGGGCAGGCCGCCGAACCCCCAGCGCTTCATGGTGCCGGCGGTGCCGCGCCCCTTGCTGGTGCCGGTGACGTCGATCGTTTCGCCGCCCTCGAAGATCGACACCGTGACGGCGTCCTCCTCGGGCGCGAAGTCGCGCAGTTCGACGAGGTGGCGTTGCGGCGCGACCCCGTGCGCTTCGAAGTGGCCCAGCGCAGGCTTGGTGAGCCGCTTGGCGGGGACGTCGTCCCAACCGAGCTGGACGGCGTCGTAGCCGTCGCGCTCCCCGGTCTTGCGCTGCACCACGGGGCAGGGCCCGGCGAGGACGACGGTGACCGGAACCAGTCGCTCGTCGCGCCACACCTGGGTCATGCCCACCTTGGTGCCGAGAATTCCCTTCATTAGCGTCCTCCGACCGTCTTGATCTCGATGTCCACCCCGGTCGGGAGGTCGAGGTGCATCAGGCTGTCGATCGTGCTCTTGGTGGGCGCCTGGATGTCGATGAGCCGGTTGTGGGTCCGGATCTCGAAGTGCTCGCGGCTGTCCTTGTCGGTGAACGGGCTGCGGAGCACGCAGAAGCGGCGCGTGCGGGTGGGCAGGGGCACCGGGCCAGCGACCTCGGCCCCGGTCCGGCGCACCGTGTCGACGATCCGCGTGGCGGAACTGTCGAGGCTGCGGTGGTCGAACGCCTTGAGTTTGATGCGGATCTTCGGGGCGGCCATCGTTACTCCTCGATGCCCGTCACGACACCCGCACCCACCGTACGACCCCCCTCACG
>JAVLCF010000050.1 GCA_031581195.1 Trueperaceae bacterium
CGAACTGCCGCTCGATGTGCGCCAGGGTGCTATCCAACGCCTTGCGTTTGCCGTCCGAGGCGGACGGAACGTCGTTCGAAGAGGCGTTCGGGGCGGGGTTCGAGGCGTCGTTTCGGGACGTGCGGGCGTTCGTCGTGGACATGGCGTCACCTCCAGGGGGACCGCGTCGCGCGCGCCACGGGGCGCCGCTCCGGCCGATACCTCAAATCCTAAGGTATCGGGGTGGGCCGGCGCAAGCGGCGCCGTTCCCGGAGGGCCTCGGCGGTGCGCCCCCCACCCCTGGGCTCGGACCGTGGACCGCGCTTAGGTGCGGTCCTCCCGCGGCACCGGCTCGATGCGGCGCAACGCCGCGAGATCCGGTGCGCCCGCCCCGTGCATGGCGACGCGCAGCTCGCCGATGAAGCGCCGCAGGACCGCCTCCACGGCGTCCACCGAGCGGGTGGCGGGCTCGAGCAGCGGCGCTGCGACCGCCGCGAGGTCGGCGCCGGAGGCGATCGCCTTCGCGACGTCGAGGCCGCTGCGCAGTCCCCCCGACGCGATCAGGGTCGCCCCCGGCGCCGCGGCGCGCGCCTCGCGCACGGCGCGGCGCGTGGGGATGCCCCACTCCGCGAGGTCCTCGCTACGGATCTCGCCCCAGCGGACCCACTGCTCGACGCGCGCCCAACTGGTGCCGCCGGCCCCCGCGACGTCGAACGCCGCGTAGCCGTGCCCGTCGAGGGTCGCGACGAGGTCGGCGGCGAGGCCGTGCCCGACCTCCTTGAGGAGCAACGGTCGACCGACCTCCGCGGGCAGCGTCCGCAGGGTCGGGACCAGCGCCCGGAAGTCGCCGTCGCCCCCCTCCTGCAGCGCCTCCTGCAGCGGGTTGGCGTGCAGCGCGAGGGCGTCGGCGCCGACCGCGTCGATCGCCCGCCGGATCGCGTCCGCGCCGTAGCCGCGGTTCAACTGCGCAACCCCGAGGTTCCCAAGGATCGGCACGTCCGGGGCGTGCGCCCGCACCGCGAACGTCGCGGTCGCCTCGGGCCGCTCCAGCATCACGCGTTGCGATCCCAGCATCATGCCGACGCCCACGCGTTGCGCCGCGATCGCCAGCCGCTCGTTCAACGTCGCGGAGAGGTCCGCCCCGCCGGTCATCGCACCGATCAACAGGGGCGCGGCGAGCGGACGGCGGAGGAAGGTCGTGCGGGGGTCGACGGTCGCCAGGTCGGTCTCGGGCAGCGCGCGGTAGGGCAGGTCGACCCGCTCGAAGCCGGTCGTCCGCGTGCGGTAGGCGACCGGCCCCGCGAGGCAGGCGTCGACGTGACGGCGTTTCCGGGTGGGGGCGTCGTCGGGCACCCGGTCACGCTACCGCGCGCGGCGGTAGGCTCGCCCGGTGAACGGTCGATCCCACCCCCCGCGCCGACGCGCACGCCGCGACGGCGTGCGCGTCGCGGTCGCGGCGCTCGCCCTCGCCGCGCTCGGGGCCTGCAGCCCCGGCGTCCCGTCCCCCTTCGCGCCGCCCCCCGGGGCGGCGCGGGTCGCCGCCGTCGTCGAGCGCTGCGACCTCGCCGGGCCCACCCCCGAGACGTGGACGGCGTGGTCGGAGGCGTGGATCGACGCCGCGGCGTCGGGCGCCGCGAAGGTGGACGCGTCGCGCGTCCTCGTGGGGCTGCGCCCGTCGCTCGGCCCGGCCGCGCGGGGCGCGACCGCCGCGTCGGCCGAGACGGTGGCGGCGCGGCACGGCCTCACGCTGGAGGCGCCCCGCGGCGGCGGCCCCCTCACCCCCCTTGGGGCGCGCGCCGCGCGCGCTTCGAGCGGCGCGGTCCGCATGCGCGTCGCCGCGGGCGACGCCCCCGCCGCCGCGGCGCGGCGGCTGCTGGACGACCCGGCGGTGGCGTACGCCCACCCCGACCCGATCGCGACCCCGATCCGGCCCGCCCGGGACGCCCCGGGCGGGTCCACCCCTCCGGAGGCGTCGGGCGCGGCGTTCCCGACCGATCCGTTGCTGTCCGCGCAGTGGCACCTGACCGACTTCGGGGCGCCGCAGGCGTGGCGCACCGAGCGCGGCTCGTCGCGCGTCACGGTCGCGGTGATCGACGGCGGGATCGACCTCGACCACCCCGACCTCGCCGCCCGCCTCGACGCCGGGTGGGACGTGTACGACGGCGACGACGACCCGTCCGGGATCGACGATCACGGGACGCACGTCGCGGGCATCGTCGCCGCGGTCGGCGGCAACGGCGTCGGCGGGCGCGGCGTGGCGCCCGAGGGCGTTCGGGTCCTGCCGGTGAAGGTCTTCGACGACCGGGGCGAAAGCCGCAAGGGCATGGGGTCGGCGAGCGACGTCGCCGACGCCGTCCGGTGGGTGGCGGGCCTCCCGGTCGACGGCCTCCCCCGCCGCGCGGCGCCGGTGGACGTCGCGAACCTCAGCTTGGGGTTCGAGGGAACCACCACGCCGATCCCCGCGATCGAGGCGGCGCTCCGCGACGCGCGCGCGGCCGGCGTGGTGGCCTTCGCCGCCACGGGCAACCTGCGCTCCGGGGAGCCGCGCGACCGGGCCGGGAGCGGCGTCCTGGCGCCCGCCAACGGCCCGTGCGCCGTCGCGGTCGGGAGCCTCGATGCGTCCCTCGCCCGCAGCGCCTTCTCGCGCTACTTCGCGACGCCCCCGACGGGGGGCGCGCACGGCGTCGATCTGGTCGCCCCGGGCGGCGTCGGTCCGGGCGGGGACGGGGTGTGGTCGACCGTCGCGAACGGCGGGTACGAGGCGCTCCAGGGCACCTCGATGGCGACGCCGTTCGTCGCCGGCGTCGCGGCCCTGCTGGCGTCGGACGACCCGACGCTCGCCGGCGACGCCCTGCTGACCGCCGTCCTCCGGGCCGCGGCCCGCCCGACCGACGCCGACCCGGACGCCGTCGGGCTCGGCGTGCCCTGCCCCGACGCGGCGCTGGGCGTCGGAACGCGCTGCGGGACGGCGTGGACCGCGCCCTGGGAGTGACCCCATGGAGGCATGCGCATGGACCTGACCCTCGACCGTGACCACCCGCGCTTGGGCGCCACCCCCGCTGCGCTGGAGGGGCTGTACGCCGGCCCCGCGAGCCCGCTCCCCGGCGCGCCGGCGGCCCGCCACGAGGCGGCGGAGGCGGCGCTCGCGGCGTACGACGTCCGCCGCTACGCATCGACGCGCAACCACCTCGAGGGGAACGTCTCGCGGCTGAACCCGTACGTCACGTGGGGGGTGCTGAGCCTCCGCGAGGTGCTGGCGTCGGTCCGCGCGAAGCACGGACGGATGGACAAGGACCTCGCGAAGTTCGTCGACGAGCTCGGCTGGAAGGCGTTCTTCCGCGAGGGCTTCCGCGCGCTCGGGGGCCGCGTCTACCGCAGCCTCGAGCCGTACAAGTACCCGACCGCCGAAAAGGCGCCCGGCCCCCCGCCCGGCGTCCCGGAGGGCGACACCGGCCTCCCCTGCATGGACCGACTCCTGGCCGACCTGGCGGCGAGCGGCTACCTGCACAACCACGGTCGCTTGTGGCTGGCGGGCTGGTGGGTGCACTACGCCGGGCACGCCTGGGAGGACGGCGAACGGTTCCTCTACCGGCGGCTGCTGGACGGCGAGCCCGGCCCGAACGCGTTGTCGTGGCAGTGGGTCGCGTCGACGTTCGGCGGCAAACCGTACGTCTTCGACGGCGCGAACCTCCGCCGGTTCGGGCTGGAGGGGTGCGACGGCGCGCCGTTCGACACCGACCGCGACACCCTCGACCGCCGCTACTTCGGGGGGTACGCCGGCGGGGGGTACGCCCGCCGGCCGAAGGAGCAACCGCGCACGGTGCGCGACGTTCCGGTCCCGCGCCTCCGGCGCGGTCCCGGCGACCGGCCGGTCGTGCTGCTGCACGCCGAACGCCTCTCCCGGCATGCCGCGGCGCTGGACGCCGCCCCGGACGCGCCGGTCGTCGTGATGCTCGACGCGCGTCGGCTCCGCGAGGAGGGCGGGACGTTCGGCCGCGTGGCGTTCGCCGCGGAGCTCGCGCTGGATCTGGTCCGCCACCTGCAGGGCGGAGGGCGCGAGGCGACGGCGTCCCTCGTGGAGGACGAGGACGCCCTCGCGGAGCGGGTGCGGGCCCTCGGGGGCGCCAGCGTCGTGACGCCGGGCTCGTGGCATCCCGGGACCTGGCGGACGTTGGCGCGCCTCGACGAACGCCTCCCGGTGTCCGTCGTCGAGGACGCCCCCTTCGCGCGGGTCGACGCGCCGCTTCGGTCGTTCAGCGCCTTCTGGAAGGTGGCGCGCCCGCAGGTCGTCGGGCGGTTCGACTGACCCCCGGCCGAGCGGCGGCGGTCAGAGGAGCGACGCGACGATCCGCCCGGCGGCGCCCGCGGCGACCGCCAACGTCGCGATCGCCGCGACGCCGGCGCCCTGCGAAATGCGGGCCGTGGCGGGCAGGCCCTGGCGCGCGAAGCCGTACAGCACCCCGCCGAGCACGCCGCCGACGTGCCCCCACAGCGAAACGCCGGGCACCGCGAAGCTGAACACCGTGATCAACGCCATCCACTGCAGCAGCGTGCGGGTGAGGGCGCGGTCGGCGTCGCTCCGGCCCCGCAGCACGTCGGCGAGGAGCGCCCCCGCGACGCCGAGCACGCCACCGGACGCCCCGACCAACACCACCGTGTCGCCCGCCTGCAGCACCCCCGTCGCCCACGCGCCGAGCGCGGTCCCGAGGACGAAGGCGCCGAGCAGGTCGCCGGCCCGCCGGCGGCGTTCGTAGAGGCGGCCCAAATCGAACAGCACCCAAGCGTTGAAGCCGACGTGCAGCACGCCGCCGTGCACGAGGGCGTACGACACCCAACGCCAGAGCGCCTCGCCGTCGGGCACCCCGGGGATGCCGACCAGGAACGCCGCCGCGGCGGAGCTCGGGCGCAACGCCCCGACGGCGGTGAGGACGGGGTCGAGGGTCCGGTCGAGCGCCTCCTGCGCACCGAACGCCGCGAGAATCGTGGCGACCAGCGCCAGCGTCGCGACGGGACGGTGGGTGCGGACGTGCGGAACGGCACGCCCGGCGGCCTCGAGGTGCGCGGCGTAGCGGGGTCGCCAGCCCTCCGGCGCCGCCTCGTAGGCGCGGCGCCAGAGGTCGCCGGCGGCGGCGTGCTCGGCGCGGTCGGCGGCGGTGGCGAGCACGGCGAACAGTTCGTGGGCGGGCACGCCGGAGGGGGGCGGCTGGAGGCGGCGTTGCGTTTCCGCGAGGCGCCCGCGGGCGGCGGCGAGGCGGGCGCCCGCCATCACCGCGACCCGTTCGGTGAGGGGGCCCGCCTCGTCGGCTTCGGCGTCGCGCGCGAGGCGCGCGGCGAGCGCGTCCGCGTCGTCGAGCCGGCCGCGGGCGAGGAGGGCGCGCATCCGCGCGTCGTCCACCAACGCGAGGTTGTCGGCCTCCGCGGGGCCGGTCGCCTCCGCCGGGCGGTCGGGCGCATCGGCGAGGACGTCGTCCCACCGTTCGCTCGCCGCCCACCACTGGACGCGGAGGAGGTGGGCGTCGTCGGGCAGCCACCGTCCGGCGGCGTCGAGGTCACCCCGCCGGAGCGCCGCCTGCGCCACCACGCGGGCGATGCCGTGGCGGGCGGGCGGCGTCCAGTACGCCACCCGCGTCGCGGCGCGCGCGACGCCGTACGCCCCGGCCCGCCCGAGCGACGGCAACGCGATCGGCGCCAGGACGTACGCGGCGGCGACCGCGAGCGCGAGGGTCGCGAGGGGATCGTCGCCGCTGCTCGCGACCTCGCTCGCGAGGACCGCCAGCGCCAGGCCGGTCGCCGCGAGGGTCTTCGCCGGGAGTTCGCTCCAGGGGGGCGCGAGGCGGCGGCTCCAGCGGACGGCGTAGGCGCCGGTGATCGCCAGGACGAGGGCGGCGAGGGCGAGATCGCTCATGGGCGGGAGGGTACCGCCTCGCGCCCGTGCGGTAGACTGCGGCCGCGACGCCGAAGCTGCGACGGACGTGCGTTCGCACCGCCGGTGCGCGCCGTCGCCGTTCGGACGTCGCGACCGCGAACGTCGAAACGTCGCCTGGAGGTTCCGTGTCGCTGCTGTTGGCCGTGTCGTTCGGACTCCTCGGCTACCTGTTGGGGGCCGTGCCCGCCGGGCTCGTCGTCGCGCGCCTGCGCGGCGTCGACATTCGCCAAGTCGGGTCGGGCAACATCGGCGCGACGAACGTCCTGCGCGCCGTGGGTCCCGGCGCCGCCGCGGTCGTCGCGATCCTCGACCCCCTCAAGGGCGCCCTCGCGGTCCTCGTGCCCACCCTCCTCGGCTTGGACCCGTGGACGGTCGCCTTCATCGGCTTCGCGACGGTTCTCGGCAACGACTACAACGTGTTCCTGCGCTTCGGGGGCGGCAAGGGCGTCGCGACCAGCTTCGGGGTGTTCCTCGTCGTCGACCCCACGCACGCGCTCGTCGGGCTGGCGGTCGCGCTGATCGCGATGGTGATCGGTCGCTACGTCTCGCTCGGGTCGCTCGTCGGCGCGTCGTCGGTCCCGCTGATGCTCCTGGCCTCCGGCGCCGCGGCGCCGGTGGACGTCACCCTCGCGGCGACGCTCGTCGCGCTCATGTTCGTGCGGCACCGGGAGAACCTGGTCCGCCTCGCGGCGGGAACGGAGCGGCGGCTCGGCACGCCGCGCGACGCCGGCTGACGCCGGCGTCAGCGCGACGGCGTGGGCGGCGCGGGGGGGACGGGCGCGGGTCGCGCCGCCCGGCGCGCGCGTTGGACGATCACGATCCCGGTGATGACGATCGCGCCCCCGACCAGCGTGAGGGGGGCCGGGACCTCCCCCAGCAACGCCCACGAGGCGGCGAGCGCGACGACCGGCACGCCGTACAGCATCGTCGCGACGCGCGTGACCGGCGCGCGCGATTGGGCGTACGTGAACAGCGTGTAGGCGACCGCGGAGGGGAACAGCCCGACGTACGCCGCCGCGACCCAGGCGTCGGCGGGCGCCGCCGCGAGGGTGCCGGGCAGGCCGGGGAGGAACAGGACCATCGGCACCGTCCCCGCCCACGTCACGAAGGCGGTCGTCTCCAGCGGCCGGTAGCGGGTCAGGATGCGTTGCTGCAGCACGAAGTAGAGGCTGGTCCCGACCGCCGCGAGGACCAGGAACCCGGCGAACGGATCGAACCGCAAGGCGTCGCCGTCCCCGAGCGCGATCAGGACCACCCCGAGGAAGCTCGTGAGGCTGCCCGCCCAGGCGCGGCGCGACATGCGTTCCCCCAGGAGGATCGCGGCGAACACCGCCGTGAGGGCCGGCGCGGACGCGATGATGAGGCTCGTGGCGCCGGCGGAGACGCGCAGTTCGCCGGCGTTCAGGGCCGTGTGGTAGACGAAGATGCCGAGGAAGCCCAGCAGGGCGAAGGTGGGGACGTCGGCGGCGCGCGGGCGGAGGCGGACGCCGGCGACGCGGAGGAACGCGAGGAAGGCGAGCGAGGCGACGAGGTGCCGCATCAGCGTCAGGTGCGCGACCCCGAGCCCCTCGAGGCCGATCTTGATGACGGGGAACGCCGACCCCCAGAGCACGACGACCCCGAGCAGCGCGGCGTACGCCAACGCCGGCATCAGCGCGCCGAACGCCTCAACTGGGCAGCTCCACCGGACGGCCGCAGGCGCAGATCTCCCCCTCGCGCATGGTGACGGTGCCGGTCCGGCGGTACCAGAGGGCGCCGCAGTCGGGACAGCGGACCTCGTCGCCGGCGTCGGCGAGCGAGCGGATGGCGTCGGGCCCGATCCAGCGGCGTTCGCCGCACCAGTGACAGACCGCTTCGGCGCCGCCGTCCTCGGCGATCATGCGTTCGCGCTCGTCGGGCGTGAAGTACGCCAGCGCCTCGAGCGCCTTTTGGTCGCTGCACCGGCAGGCGAACCGGAGCGGCAACGCCTCGTCGGTCATCAACCCCATCTCCATGCCCCACGTCAGTTCGTGGAGGCTGGCCAGGAGCCCGTCGCGGCGCATGCCGTCGGTCAGCGACCCGAACGCCCGGACGTTGGCTTCGAGGAGGTCCAGGGCGGCGTCCGGCGCGCCCGGCATCGCCTGCAGGATCACGCCGCCGGCGGTGTGGACCGCGCCCCCCTCGAAGTACACCCCCAACAGCACCGCGGAGGGGATCTGTTCGCTACGCGCGAGGAACCCCGCGACGTCCTCGCCGATCTCGCCCGAGGCGAGCTCGACCGAGCTCGAGAACGGGTCGCCGTAGGGGGCGTGCGACCGGATGACTTCGATCGAGCCCTGCCGCCCGACGGCGCCACCGACGTCGAGTTTGCCGTCGTCGCGGAGGGGTGGCGCGACGTCGGGTCGGGCGACGTACCCGCGCACGCTGCCGTCGAGACCGCCCTCGCTGATGATCCCCCCAAGCGGCCCACCCCCGTCGATGCGCAGCGTCACGCGGTCGTCGGGGTGCTTGAGCAGGACGTGCGACAGCAGGCTCGTCGCGGTCAACGTCCGCCCGAGCGCCGCGCCGGCGGTCGGGCTCGTCCGGTGGCGTCGGACGGCGTCGTCGACGAGGTCGGTCGTGTCGGCGGCGATCGCGCGGATCGCGCCGTCGGCGGTCAAGCCGCGAAGCAGGTGAGCCATGACGTTCCACCTTCCGAAGGGTCGTAGCGTGCGGGGCCGTGCGGGTCGTGCGTCCCCGGCGCCGCGCCGGGGACGCCGCGCGGCGGGCGCGGAACCGGCGAAGAGTCTAGCCGTCCGGCGCCGGGCCGGCGCCGCCCGGCGCGACGCCCGCCTCGGCGGCGAGGCTCCGGACCGCCTCGAGGGACGCGGCGGGCACGAGGCCGGAGACGTCGGCGCCGTAGCGGGCGAGCTCCTTGACGCGCGAGGAGGACACGTACGACCAGCGGGTGGCGGTCATGATGAACGTCGTCTCGACGTCGGCGTTGAACTGGCGGTTGAGGTGCGCCATCTGCAGTTCGTACTCGAAGTCGCTGATGGCGCGCAGGCCCTTGACGATCACGCGCCCCTCGACCCGCCGCATGTAGTCCACCAGCAGCCCCTGGAAGCGGTCGACCTGCACCGTCTCGAGGTCCGCGGTCGCCTCGCGCAGGATGGCGACGCGGCGCCCGACGTCGAACGCGGCGCGCTTGGCGGGGTTGTCGAGCACCGCGACCGTGAGCCGGTCGTAGATGCGCGCGGCGCGGTGGATGAGGTCGACGTGCCCGTTGTGGAGCGGATCGAAACTGCCGGGGTAGACGGCGTGGATCATGGGCGCGACGATACCGCGCGGCCGGAGGCGCCCTGCGCGAAGCGGCCCGCGAGACCCAACGCGAGGGCTTCGATCGCCCAGGCGGGATCGCGCGCGCCGGTCTTCACCGCCTTTTCCGCCTCCTGCAGCGCCTCCAGCAGGGCGCGGAGCGACGCCTCGTCGAGCCCCCGCGCGATCTTCATGGCTTTGCCCGCCGGGAACGGCGCGACCTGCAACGCGCGGGCCGCCTCCCCGTCGGGGACGTCCCCCTCCCGCGCGCGCAGCGCGACCGCCTTGGCGACGAGCGTGAGTTGCCAGCCGACCGCGCCGAGGATGCGTGGCGGCGCGTCGCCCGCGTCGAGCAACAGCCGCGCGGTCCGCACCGCGGTGGCGGCGTCCCCGGCGGTGATCGCGTCGATCATGTCGAACGCGTCGCGGCTCGCGGGCCGCTGCACGAGCGCCGCGACGCGCTCCTCGTCGAGGCGTCCGTCGAGCACCGCGAGTTTCGCGATCTCCGACGCGAGGCCGGGCAGGTCCTCCCCGAACAGGTCGGCGAGGAGGGCCGCGACGCCGGGCGTGGCGTCCACGCCGGCGTCGCGAAGCTCCCCCGCGATCCAGCCCCGGAGCTTCCCGAAGCGGGGGGTGGGCAGGAACGTCCAGTCGCCCAACGCCCGCCAGCGCTTCTGCCGCGCGGGCGTCGCCGGCGGGTCCATCGCCACGATCGCGGCGTCGTCGGGCACCGCCTCCAGCGCCTTCATGACGGCGGTGCGGGCGGTGGCGCCCGCCTGCCCGCGGAAGGCCGCCTCGAAATCGAGGAGCAGCACCGCCCGGCCGAACAGGCCGCCCTGGGCGGCGGCGTCGCGGAGGCGTTCGGCGTCGAGCCCTTCGCCGAGCTCGATGCGTTCGTCGCCCGGCCCCAGGGTCTCGTGCAGCGCCGCGAGGGCGGCGCGCCGGACGAGGAACGGGTCGCCCCCGAAGGCGCGGATCACGCCGCGACCTCGCGGCGGACGCCGTGGAGGGCGGCGCGCATGGCGTCCGCGTCGGGGAACCGCGCGGCGGGATCGCGCGCGAGGCCGCGCCGCAACCAGGGCGCGAGCGCGGCGCCCGCGCCGGGGGGCGCCGCGAGGGGGAGGTCGGCCCCGCCGGCGGCGACGCGGAGCGCCTCCGAACCCCACGGGGGCGTGCCGACGAGGGCGTGGTAGAGCGTCGCGGTGAGCGCGTAGAGGTCGCTGCGGGGGTCACCGCGCGCGCCGTCGAACTGCTCGGGCGCCATGTAGTGCGGGGTCCCGAGCGCGGTGTCGGCGCCGGTGATCGCGGCGAGGCCGAGGTCCTTCGCGAAACCGAAGTCGGTGAGGATCGGCCGGTCGCCCCGCACCAGCACGTTGTCCGGCTTGACGTCGTGGTGCACGACGCCGTGCCGGTGCGCGTCGGCGAGGGCGGCGAGCAGGGCGTCGGCGAAGCGGACGACGCGGGGCGCGGGCAACGGTCCGCCCCGCACCAGCACCGCGAGGCTGGGGCCGGGCACGTACGGGTAGACGAGCGCACCGTCGCGCGTCTCGACGAGCGGCAGGATGCCGGGGTGGTCGAGTTTCGTGACGACCTCCGCTTCGCGGGCGAGGCGGCGTTCGAGCGTGGGGTGGAACCCCACGAGGCGTTTGACGACGACGAGGCGACCCGCAGGGCCCCCGAGACGGGCGATCTCGACGCGGACCGGCCCGTTCTCCGCGAGCACGCGCACGGTGCGCAGCATGGGGGACGCTACCACGCGGGTTCGAAGCGCAGCGCCCCCTCCCGGTCGGTGCGGCGGACCTCGGCGCCGGCGTCGGCGATGCGGCGCAGGACGTCGGGGGCGGGGTGCGCGTAGCGGTCGCCGCCGGCGGAGATCGCGACGACGTCGGGGGCGGCCGCGCGGAGCAGCGCGGTCCCGGTCGAGTGCGACGAGCCGTGGTGCGGCGCGACCAGGAGGGGTGTGCGGGGGACCGCCAGGTCGACCTCGACGGCGGTGGGGACGTCGCCGGCCAGCAGCGCCCACGCCCGGTCGCGCCAGTCGATGCGCAGCACGACCGAATCGCGGTTCGCGTCGCCGCTCGGGCGCGGCGTGGGGTGCAGCACGTGGAGGGTGACGTCCCCCAACGCCAGGCGCATCCCGCGCCGCAGCTCGCGGGTGGGGACGCCCTCGGCGCGGGCGACCTCCGCGAGGTGCCTCCAGATCGGGCGGTCGGGGGCGGGGTGCCCGTACGCGAGGGTCCCGACCGGGAGCGCCCGCACGACCGAGGCGAGGCCCTCGGCGTGGTCGGCGTCGGCGTGGGTGGCGACGACGGCGCGGAGGCGGTGCACCCCGAGCGCGCGGAGGGCGGGCACGACGACCTCCGCGCCGACGTCGAAGTCGCCGTAGGGGGTGCCGCCCCCGTCGATCAGGACCGCGCCCTCGCCGGGCACGCGCAGGAGCAGCGCGTCGCCCTGCCCGACGTCGAGCACCCACAGGGCCGGCCGGGCCGCCGCCGGCGCCCCCCAGGCGGAGGCGACGAGGGAGGCGACCGCCACGCCGCTCGCGACCGCCGTCAGGGTCCGCAGCTGGAGGCGTCCGCGCACCGCGAGGGCGGCGGCGACCGCGAGGAGCCCCCACCGGACGGCGTCGCCCGCGCCGAGCGTCCCGCCGGTCAGGCGGGGGCCGCGGGCCGCGAGGTCGGCGACGGCGAGCAGCGCGCCCGCCCCGAGGTCGGGGATCGCCCCCACGAACGGCGCGACGGGCGGGACGAGCGCACCGACGAGGGCGGCGGGCGCGCCGGCGGGCAGCAGGAGGGTGGTGAGGGGCACCGCGACGAGGTTGACGAGCGGTCCGGCGAGCGCCGCTTCGCCGAACGCGCCGAGCACCCACGGGAGGCCCGCCGCCCAGGCCGACGTCCCGACCGCCAGCCCGCCGAGCGTCCAGGTGGCGGGGTGGCGGGGTCCGAAGCGGTCCGCCGCCCGCTCCGCGAGGGGCGCCCCGATCCCGAGGATCCCGAGCAGCGCCAGGTAGGACAGGACGAAGGCCAGATCGAAGAGCCAATCGGGGCGCGCGACGAGCGTGAGGAGGGCCGCGAGGGCGAGGGTCGTGAAGGGCGACGCCCGGCCCACGCCGCGCGCCGCGAGGAGGCCGGCGGCACCGGTCATCGCCGCGGCCCGCACGAGGCTGGGGGTGGGGCCGATCCAGGCGGCGAACGCGGCGGCGGCGACGGCGACCCCGACGCCGCGCGCGGGACCGAGGGGGGCAAGCAGCGCCCCGAGGGCGCCGGCCAGGATCCCCAGGTGCAACCCCGAGAGCGCCAGGACGTGCGCGAGGCCGGCCTCCGCGAAGCGGGTCCGGAGCGGACCGGCCTCCTCCCGCTCGCCGAGCACGAGGGCGCGCAGGAGGGTGCCGCGCTCGCCGCCCCCACCGGCGACCAGCGCCGCGCGGAGGCGGGCGCGGAGGCCGGTCGGGGGCACCGCCATGGGGACGGCGTCGACGAACAGGACGTGGTGGGCGCCGCGGCGCCGCGCCCACGCGCGGGCGTCGAAGCCGCCGGGGTTGTCCGCCCCCTGCGTCGCTGCGAGGCGTCCCCGCACGCGGACGGTGCCGCGCGGGACCGCCCCGACCGGGCGAAGCACGACGCGCGCCGACGTGCCGGCGACGTCGAGGAAGCGCCCGTCGCTGCGGCCGGCGAGCTCGACGACGTCGCCCGCGAGGGGCGCGAGCGGTGCGGGGCGCGCCTCGCGGGCGGCGTGGCGGACCGCGCCGAGCGGGAGCGCGACGGCGAGGACCAGGGCGGCGCGAACCGCCGCGCGCCGGGCCGGCCCGGGCGGGGGCCGCAGCCCGGCGAGCGCCCCCGCGAGCGCCAGGACGGTGGCGGTGGCGACCGCGGCGGGCCCACCGGCGGCGTGCCCCGCGATCCCGGCCGCCACGCCGAGGGCGGCGGGGACGGGCCACGGCACGAACGGCGGGGCGGGTTCGGGGGTGGCGGCGTGCGTCACGGCCGGACGTGCTCGCGGACGCCGTCGAGGGTGGCGGGCCCGATGCCGGAGACGCGGACGAGGTCGTCGACGGCGTGGAACGGTCGCGCCTCGACGATGCGCGCGGCGAGCGCCGGCCCGATGCCGGGCAGGGTCGCGAGGAGGCGGGGGGACGCCTCGTTGAGCGACACGCGGGCGTCCCCGCGCGGCGTACCGCGGGCGGGGACGCGGACGGTCGCGCCGTCGACGAGGGGGCGTCGCGGGTCGAGGAGGTCGGTCGCGGCGGCGGGCGTGGGGCCGCCGGCGGCGGCGAGCGCGTCGGCGACGCGCGCGCCCCAGGACAGCGTGACGGGGCCCGGCCGGTGGACCTCGCCGGCCACCTGGACCTGCAAGGGCGCCCGCTCGGGGGGTGGGAGCGGCGGCGGAGCGAGGAGGCGCGGGGCGAGCTCGAGCGCGACCGAGCCGAACGTCAGGGCCAGCAGCAGCGCAGCGAGGGGGGCGTCGCGGGGCACGCCCGCACGCTAGCGACGCGGGGTGCGGAGCGGCGCCGGCGGGGGGAGGAATGCGGACGGGCGCGGGGAGGTTCCCCGCGCCCGTCTACGCGTCGGTGCGGTGGCGGCGCTCAGCGCGCCGCGGCGTACTTCGCGGCGACCGCGTCCCAGTTCACGAGGTTCCAGAAGGCGGCCACGTAGTCCGGTCGGCGGTTCTGGTAGTGCAGGTAGTAGGCGTGCTCCCACACGTCGAGACCGAGGATGGGCACGTCGCCGTCCATGTAGGGGCTGTCCTGGTTCGCGGTGCTGTAGACCGCGAGGTCACCGCCGGGCTTGACGACCAGCCACGCCCACCCGCTGCCGAAGCGGCCGGTGGCGGCGGCGTCGAAGGCGCTTCGGAAGGCGTCGAACGAGCCGAAGGTCGTCTGGATCGCGGCGGCCAGGTCGCCGGTCGGTTCGCCGCCACCCTGGGGCGAGAGGATCTCCCAGAACAGGTTGTGGTTCGCGTACCCGCCGCCGTTGTTGCGGACCGCGGTCGGCAGGGCGTCGGCGCCGCGCCGCAGGATGGTTTCGATGGGTTCGCCGTCCATGTCGGTGCCCTCGACGGCCGCCGCCAGCTTGCTGGCGTACCCGCCGTGGTGCTTCCCGTGGTGGATCTCCATCGTGCGCGCGTCGATGTGCGGCTCGAGCGCATCGACGGCGTAGGGCAGGTTCGGAAGGTCGTACGCCATGGTGGTACCCCCTAGCGAGAATGTGGTCGGGCGCGAAGCGGCCGCGTGCCGGTCGTCCGGGCCCGTGTCCGGCGCGAGGGTAGCAGAGCGTCCCGCCGCCCCCTGCGCGCTCCGTTACAGGGCGACGCCGCAAACGAGAAGGGACGATCGTCCCGATTGGGGGCGACGCGACACGGGGTTCGGCGGGGCGACCTGCTAGATTCCGGGGCATGGCGAAGCGTGGTGCAGGCAACGCGGAGGCGAAGGCGGGCGGCGCGAAGAGCCGCAGCAAGAAGCGCACCGGGGCGACCCAGCCGAAGGCGAGCCGCGCCCCCTGGATCGTGGGGGCGGTCGGCGTCGCGGCGTTGATCGCGGTCCCGATCGCGCTGGAGGTCGCGCGGTCGGCGAGCCTGCCGGGCGAGCGCTTCCCGAGTCAAGGCAACCGGCACGTCGCGCTGGGCACGAACGTGCCGGCGTACAACTCCGACCCGCCGACGTCGGGGCCGCACACGAACGAGCTCGCGGCGTGGGGCACGTACGAACCCGGCGACGCCCCGCACGACCAGCGATTGATCCACAACATGGAGGACGGCGGCGTGATCGTCTGGTACCGCCCGGCGGGCGACCCGGACGCGACGAACGCGCGGCTGGCGGCCCTCGAGGACGTGACGGCGCGCTACCGGCGGGTCGTGATCGCGCCGCGGCCGGACATGCCCACCGACTTCGCGATGACCGCCTGGCAGCGCCTGCAACGCTTCGACGCGATCGATCCCGAGGGGATGGGCGCGTTCCTGGCGGCGTTCGAAGGGATCGACCACCACGTTCCCTGAGCGCGGGCGGTCGCCGCCGCCGCGCGACCGCCCCGCCGCCCGTCATCGCGTAGGATTTCGGGCATGAACCGACGCATCCTCATCCTCGTGACCCTCGCCGCCGCGGTCGCCGTGGCCGGCTTCGTGTGGTTCGTTCCCTCCGGCGCGTCCGGCTCCCAAGCGGCGTCCGCCGCGGGCGACGACCTCGCCCTCGCCGAGCAGCCGCGCCTCGGGGCCACGGACGCCCCCGTCGAGGTGGTCGTCTTCGAGGACTTCCTCTGTCCGCACTGCGGCACGTTCGTCGAGAACGTCGCGCCGCGCCTGAAGCGCGACTACGTCGACGGCGGCGACGTGGCGTACTACATGAAGAACTTCGTCGTGATGGGGCCCGAATCCGAGCGCGTCGCGCAGGTCGGCGAGTGCGTCGCGGAGCAGGGCGACGACGCCTTCTGGCGCTTCGAGGAGGTCGCCTTCCGGGCGCAGGACACGCTGAACGAGGCGAACGCCGTCGCGCTCGCCGAGCGCTACGTCGACGACCTCGACGCCGACGACCTGCAGGCGTGCATCGCCAGCGGACGCGGCCTCGAGGCGGTGAAGGCGGACGGCGAACGCGCCGACGCGCTCGGGCTACGCGGGACCCCGTCGGTCGTCGTGAACGGCGCCTTCGTGCCGGCCGCCAACTACGACGACGTGACCGCCGCCATCGACGACGCGCTCGCCGACGCGCGGTGACGCAGAGCCCTCCCGAGGGGTCCCCGCCCGACGCGGTCCAGGACCTCGCGCTGTACGGCGCCTGGGTGGTGGCGATCGCCGCGACCCTCGGGAGCCTGTACTACAGCGAGGTCCGCCAGTTCGTTCCCTGCACGTTGTGTTGGTACCAACGTATCCTCATGTACCCGCTCGTGTGGCTGCTGGGCCTCGCCGCCTGGCGCCGCGACCCGCGCGTCGTCGGGTACGCCCTCCCCCTCGCGGGGCTCGGCGCGGTCGTGGCGGCGTTCCACGTCGCGGAGCAGAAGATCCCCGGGTTCGGGGGGATCGGGGCCTGCAACGCCGGCGTCCCGTGCAGCGCGGCGTACGTCGAGTACGCCGGGTTCGTCACGATCCCGGTGATGGCGTTCGCCGCGTTCGCCCTGATCGGGGTCGCGTTGGGCGTCGTCGTGATGCGCCGCCGCTGAAGCCGCCCGCCGCGGCTGCTACACTCGCAAGCGAAGGGATGGAGCGGTGAGCGACGCACCACGGCCCGACGGCGACGACGCCCCCCGGCGCGAGGCTCCGCCCGCGATCGGGATCACCCGCATGTGCCTCAAGAGCGGCGGCGTGCAGGTGCCGCACGTCCTCGCCGGCCGCCTGCCGGAGGGCGAGGTGGCGGCGTACGACGCCGACGCCGACGCCCCCCTCACGCTGTACGCCGAGCCCCCCCGCCGCCTCGAGGGGCTGGAGGCGTACTTCGAACGGCACGACGTGGAGGTGAACGACGAACTCCTCGTCGACCTCGACGGGGACGTGGTGACGCTGTCGCTCCGCAAGCGCCCCCGCCGCGACGTGCCCGACGTCACCCCGAGCACCTGGACGAGCCTGCGCGAGCCGACGCCCGCCGTGCCCGCCCCGGACCCGGCGCCGCCCGCCGGCGCCCCGCCGGAGGCCGGAGGCGACGCGTTCGCGTCGCTCGACGCGGGCGACCCCGACCCGGCGATGCTGACGGGCGAGGCGCCCGAACCGCTCGGGTGGGAGGACGACGTCCCCCGCGCCCCGCGCGTCCGCTCGCACCCCGAGGGACGCGACGTGCCCCCACCCCCCGAGAACGACCCGTTCGCGTGGACCGAGGACGTCGAC
>JAVLCF010000051.1:0-3659 GCA_031581195.1 Trueperaceae bacterium
CGCCAGGAGGCGGACGACCGCCCGTGGGTGCCGCCCTGGTGAGCGGTCGCCCTCGCCGCCGGCCCGGCCTGGGGACGCTGCACCTCCGTGAGGTGCTGCGCAACCCCGGGGCGTGGCCGGCGGGCCTGGCCGTCGGTCTGCTGGGGTTGGCGTTCCGCGACCCGGGCGGGGCCGTCGGGCTCGTGAGCCTCGTCGCGGCGCTGCAGGTGTACGTCCCGCCGCTGCTGCTGGTGCTCGCCGCCCCCCTCCTCACCCGACGGGACGCGTGGGCGTTCTGGGCGGCCCTGCACCCCGCCCCCGGCCGCACCTACGTGCGGGCCGCGGCGGGGATCGCGGCCGGCGCGTTCGTGCCGTTGGCGGTCGGCGCGTCGCTCGCCGCCCTCGCGCTCGGGACGACCCCGACCCAGCTGGCCCTGCTGTACGTGGCGCTCGCGACGTCGGTCATGGCCTGGACCGCCGCCGCAGCCCTCGCCTCCGCGGTGACGCTCGACGCGACCCGGGCGCTGGCGATCGGTCTGGCCGGCTGGGCGCTCGTGACGTTGGCCTACGGGCCCGCCGTCGTCGCGCTGGCGAACGCGGCCGGCGACCGTCCGCTGTTCGGCCTCCTCACCGCCGCGCTGTTCCTCCACCCCGCCGACGCCGTCCGCGTCGGCCTGCTCGAGGCGCTCGACGTTCCGGTCCTCGTCGGCCCGGTCGCGGTCCTGCTCCGCGACGCGGTGCCCGGCCCCACCCTGGCGTGGGGCGTGCTCGCCACGGCGGCCTGGAGCGCGGCGTTCGCCGGCGCCGCGGCGCTCGCCTTCGCCCGCCGCGACCGCTGAGCCCCACCCCGGGCTGCTTCGGTCGGACGATCGGTCCGACGTTCGAGGGGACGCGTGCCGGGACGAACGCCGGACGCCCCCATGACGTGCGCTGGGGTAGAAGGACGGCATGGCGCACGACCCCGCATTCGACCCCGCATCCGACCCCCCACCGCCCGACCCCGACGTCCGCGACGACGGCGTCCCCGCCCACCGCGCCCCCCGCTTCCTCGAACTCGAGGGGGCGCGCAACGTCCGCGACCTGGGGGGATGGCCGCGCGAGACCGGCGGCACCACGCCCTTCGACCGCGTGTGGCGCGCCGATTCGCTCGTGCACGCCAGCGACGCCGACCGCGACCGGCTGCACGAGGTCGGCGTGCGGACGATCTTCGACCTGCGCAACGCCGTCGAGCGCGAGAACGAGCCCGGCGCGATGCACGAGGACGGGCGGTTCGACGTCCAAGGCGTCGACCTGATGGCGCCCCTCCTCGAGGCGCGGCACGCCGGCGCGTTGGACGGCGACCCGTTCGACCTGGAGCGCATGTACGTCGACCTGCTCGCCACCGGACGCGCGCGGTTCCTGGCGTTGTTCGAACGCATGCACGCCGCCCGCGACCGCGGCGCGGTGCTGGTGCACTGCACCGCCGGCAAGGACCGGACGGGCCTCGTGGCCGCGACGCTGCTGCGCGCCGCGAGCGTCCCGGAACCCGCGGTCCTCGACGAGTACGTCCTCACCCAGGAACGGCTCGCGCCGATCCACGACCGCCTGCTCGCCTCGGTCGTCGCGACGGGCGTCCCGGAGGCGGCCGCCCCCGGCCTGCTCGGGGCGGAACGCCACTACCTGGAGGGCGCGCTTCCCCACGTGGACGACGAGCTGCTCGACGCGGCGCGCGGCCTGCTGCCCTGACGCCGGACCCGAGGCGCACGATGGGGCGGGCACCGGCGCGGACGCCGGTGCCCCCGTCTCGACCGCCCCCGACGGGGCGTCAGTCGGCCGCCGGAGCCTCGTAGGCGAAGGCCACCTCCTGGCAGACCTCCTCCGCCGCGTCGGGCTCCGGCACCGTGGCGCTGCACAGCGTCACGGTGCCCTGCTCGGGCGCCGACGCGGTGCCGCCGCCCCCACCCAAGAGTCCGCATCCGGCCAGGAGCAGCACGAGGGCACCCCCCGCCACGAAGCGGGCAAGAGCGTTCGTGAAGCGTCGCATCATTCGACCTCCGATTCGCGCAGCGTGAGGGTGACGTCCACCGAGCCGCCCGGCGCGAGCGGCGCGTCGCGGAAGCGGAGGCGCCAGCGCGTGGCCTCCTCCGCGACGAGGACGGAGGGGGCGTCGTCGGGACCGTCGATGCGGACGGCGTCCAGGATCCAGGCGCCGCCGTCCGGCGCTCCGACCCACACCTCGGGAAGGGGGGTCGTTCCCTCGTTCGTGACCGTGAAGGTGGTCGTGACGCGGGTGGCGCCGCCCACGACGTCGGCCGTTCCGACCGGGCCGGCGCTCCACGTGACCTCGGGGCGCGCGACCGGTCCCGGCGTGAACGTCACCGGGTCGGTGGCCGGAAGCTCCCCCGCGACGGTCAGCCCCTTCACGCGGACGGCGTACGAGCGGCCGTTCTCGAGACCGTCGATGCGGATCGGGCCCCGCGTCCGCGGGGGGTCGGCCTCGACCCAGGTCCCCGAGGCATCGAGCTCGTACGCGACGGTCGTGACCCCCGCCCCGAGCGGCGCGAAGTACAGCCACGCCTCGCCGTTCCCGGGCACGACCCGCAGGTCGTCCACCTCACCCGTGAAGGTGACCTCCACCTGCTTCGGGCAGGCGCCGGGACAGCGCGCCGTCACGGTCGCAACCCCGACGCGGCCGTCGGGCGACAACGTCGCCTGGACGCGGCCGTCGGCGTCGGTGTCGATCACCCGCTCGGCCACCGGGGCACCCGCCGGCCGGGCGAACCCACCGAGGTCGGTCGTGAGGGTGATCGGTTCGCCGGCGACGGGGGCGCCGTCGGCATCGAGCAGGTCGACCGTCACGGTGGCGGTGTCCACCCCGTCGACGAGCACGGTCGTCGGGGAGACGTCGACGCGCATCTCGACGTCGCGGACCGACAGGTCGCTCGTCGAGGTGCGGGTGCTCGCGACGTCGCCGTCGACGCCCGAGACGACGAGTGCGACGTCGCCGCCCTCCGGCCCGCTCAGCCCGGTGTAGAACACATCCTTCACCACGACCGACGCGTCGCCCGGCGACACCGTGACCCGGGGCGCGACGGCGTCGTCCCCGACGTACCGAAGCAGGTCCCCGTCGACGGCGCCCCCCGAGGCGGACAGCGCCAGCGTCGACGCCGTCGTCGCGAAGGCGCGCTCGCCCACCGCGTCGACGAGGGAGACGGTGACGTCGAACGGGACGTTGCGGAGTTGCGCGCCGTCGAAGCCCCCGACGGCGAGCCCGGCGACGGGCGACGAGGCCGGCAGGCACGACGCCGGAGCGAGCCACGCGAGGGTCGGGAACGCCCCACTGCACACCGTCCACGTCGCGTTCGCCGACCCCTCGACGCGCGGACGCCCGTTGGCGATGCTCCAGCCCGCCGCTGCGTACGTGCCGTACGCCTGCGCCGCCGCTTCGGATATGCCGCGCGCCGTGCCGACCATCGTGCCGGTCCCGGCCCCCGAAGCGGGGAGATCCGGCGAGACCGTCGCGTTCCAGAAGACGTCGGTGGCGGTCACGGTCGTCGCGTCGGCGTCCCCCACGAGCGCGCCCGTGGAGGACGCAGCACCGGACACGGCGCCGGCGACGAGGACCCGCGTGAGGGCACTCGGGCTAGCTTGGTCGCCGACGACACCCCCGACATCGTCATCCGCGTTGATCACAGCCTCGA
>JAVLCF010000051.1:3759-16618 GCA_031581195.1 Trueperaceae bacterium
CGGCGGCTTCCTCGATGCTCACCACGTCGTTGGAATCGCCGATGAGACCCCCGACATCGTCATCCGCGTTGATCACAGCCTCGACGGCGGCTTCCTCGATGCTCACCACGTCGTTGGAATCGCCGATGAGACCCCCGACGTCGTCATCCCCGTCCACGTCGCCCGTGACGGAGACCCGCGTAAGGTCGATCGGGACGCCGACGTCGCCCACGATGCCGCCGACGTCGAGCCGGCCGGTGACCGCACCCTCGACGCGGACGTCGGTGAGCGTGACCGCCGTGCCGCTCCCGGTGCCGGGCGTATCCCCCAGAACCCCCCCGACGTCGTCCTCCCCACCCTGGATCGAGCCGGTCACGCGGACGTTCGTCGCGTCGACCCCCTGCGCAAAGCCGATGAGGCCACCGACCCGGTCTTCGCCCTCCGAAGTGACGTCGGCGTGGACGATGGCGTCCACGATCGTCGTGAGGCCGTCGGCCTCCCCGAATAGACCCCCGACCTCGGCGTTGATGCCTTCGTCGGTGCCGACGACGCGGCCCCGCACGACCACGTCGCGCACCTCGTGCGTTGCGCCATCGGCGGCCGCGAGGCCCACGAGGCCGCCGACCTCCTCCCACGCCTCGACGTCGACCTCGACGTCGACGTCGCGGATGCGAAAGTCCGTGTCGGAGAGCTCGGCATCCTCCGGTGAAAATCCGACGAGCCCCCCGACGTGCCCGCCGGTATCGCTGTCGGTCGTCCCGCGGACGGTGAGCGGCGCGTCCGTTCGAACGTCGACGAGGCTCACGGTCGCAGCCTCGACGTCCCCGAGGATGCCCCCGACGCTGCCATCCCCCGTCACCTGCATGCCGGCGAACACGGTGCCCGTCACCTCGACGAACGTGCCGTCTCTGAAGAGTCCGACGATCCCGCCGACGTCGTTCTTCGTGCCCGTGACGTCCCCCTCGAGACGCGCACTCCGCACGAACAGCGTGTTGGCACCGCGACCCACGAGACCTCCGACGTCGCCCCCGCCGAACACGTCGGCGGTGAGGGTGACGGTCTGCAGGTCGGCCCGCTCGGAGGCCTCCAGGTCTCCGAAGGCGCCCCCCGCCTCCTCGTTCCCCGCGAAGATGATCCCCTTCAGGGTGACGTTCCCGACGTCGACGATCTTGCCGGTCGCCTCGCCCACGAGGCCGCCGGCCTCGACGTCGGAGGCCGACACGGTCGCGTCCACCGTCGCGCCGAGGATCCGTAGGTCGTCGGTCCCCGTCCCGGCGGCGTCCCCGAACATGCCCAAGAAGCCGCCCGCGGTGTCGTCCGCCACCTCGACGACCCCGGACACGCTCGTCCCCAGGATCGTGACGGCGCCGTCGAAGGCGTTCCCGACGAGGCCGCCGGCGTAGTCTTTGACCGCACGGGCGTCGACGCCGCTCACGCGCACGTCGGTCACGCTCAGGTCCGCGACCGAAAAGCCGACCAGCCCGCCCACGTGGTCGTCCCCGACACGAAGTTCGGCGTCGTGCACGGACCCGCCACGCACGTCGAGCGGCCCGTCGACCCGTCCCACGAGCCCCCCGACGTCGACGTCGCCCTCGGCCGTGACGTTTCGAACGTCGACGCCCGAGAGGGTGGTGGTCTGCGTCCCGACGACGCGCCCCGCGAGGGCGCCCATGACGCCGGCGTTGGACTCCGTATCGCTGATCCGCACGTCGCGCACCTCGAGCGACCGGACGGCTGCGCCGTCCAGGGCGTAGAACAGACCGACGGCCGAAACGACGTTCTGCGGGGTCGTCCCCGACACGACCTCGGAGACGATCGTGAGGTTCTTGATGGCGTGCCCGCGGCCGTCCAGGACGCCGTTGAAGGACGTCGCCGGCCACCCGATCGGCGCCCAGTCGGAGGCCGAGATGTCCGAGAGGTCGACGTCGGCCTCGAGGTGGTAACGCCCATCCATGGGGCAGGGGGCGCCGATCGCCTGCAGGTCGCCCCGCGAGACGACGGCGTAGGCGCCGGCGTCGTCGGTGGCGCTCGGCAGCGAGCAGGCGGATGCGATCCCCATCAGTGCGGCGACACCGACGAACCAGACGCGTGCAACGAATGCAATCCGGGGTCGGCGGAGGTGAAACGAACGGAATGTCGGAGATGGTGGCATGACGGGCCTCCCGAGTCGGATGATGGGTGGCGCACAGGGCAGAGCGACGCATCGCGGCGCCGACATGAATCCGGCCCCACGGGGCCCGATTCGCAACGACTCTACGACACGAAGGTTGCGCACCTCAACGGCCTGAGGGCTCGGTTCGGTCGCGTTCGGCCGAATGCGACCCGTCCCGGCCGAACCCTGCCACCCTCCACGGTGCGCGTCCCCTCCTCCCGCCACCGCACGCCCTCACGGCGTTGGGGGCACCTCGTAGGTGAACGGCACCTCCTGACAGGCCTCCTCCGCCGCGTCGGGCTCCGGCACCGTGGCGCTGCACAGCGTCACGGTGCCGGCCTCCGTCGCCGGGGTGGGCGCGCCGCCTCCCCCGGACTGGCAGCCGGCCAACGTCCCCGCGAGCGCGAGCAGGAGCGCAATCGCGAGGGGCGTACGGCGGGCGTGGTGGTGCATCGGTGTCGGCGCGGGCACGGGTCTCACTCCCTCTCCAGCAGCGTGAACGTCACGGTCGCCGTCGCGTTCGGAGCGAGCGGCGTGTCGTCGAACCGCAGGTTCCAGCGGTCGCCGTCGCGGACCGCGCGTCCGGGCTCGATCTCGGCGCGGTCGATGCGCCAGGCGTTGCCGGCATCGGGCGCCGCGATCCACAGATCCGTCCACGCCTCCTGCGTGTCGTTCGTCAGCGTGAGGGTGAGCGGCAGCGCGACGCGCCCGTCGGGGCGGCGTTCGGCGGTGCCGACCGCGATCGCGTCCCCCGCGACGTCGACCGGCGCGGCGGGCACGGCGACCGGGCCCGGCGTCACGGAGACCGCGTCGGAGGGGGGCAGCACCCCACCCCCCTCCGTGCGGCCGCGCACGCGGACGTCGTACGTCTCGCCGTTCGTCAGGCCCTCCAGGCGGACGGGGGAGGCGGTCGACGGCGGGTCGAGCGCGTCGAACCCCTCCCCGCGATCGACCTCGAGGTTGACGACGTCCGCCCCGAGCGAGCCGACGTACACCCACGCCTTGCCGTCGCCGGGCACGGCCCGAATCGACGTCGCGTCCCCGACCATCTCGACGGTGACCGTCTTCGGGCAGGCGCCGGGACAACGCACGGTGACGCTCGCGGTGCCCGCGTCGCCGTCCGCGACGAGGCGGGCGGTGGCGACGCCGTCGGCGTCGGTCTCCTCCGTGACCGTCGTCCCGACCGGCGCACCGCCCTCCGTGAACGTCCCGAGGTCGGTGGCGAACGTCATCGTCTCGCCCGCGACGCCGGCGTCGTCCGCCACCGCCGCGAGGCGTACGCGGATCGGGGCCGCCTCCGACCCGTCGGCGCGGATCGACGTCGGGCTCGCCGTGACCTCCATCGTCACGTCGCGGATCGAGGCGGGGCCGGCGGTGGCGGTGACGCCGTCGGCGGTTCCGCTCGTTCCCGTCGCGACGAGCCGGACGTCGCCGCCCGCGTCCGCGCTGAGGCCCGTGGCGACGACGTTCTCGAACGTCACCGACGAGGCGCCGGCGGGAAGCGTCGCGGTGGGGAGCGCCTCCGGGTCCTCCCCCGCGACGAACAGCGTTCCGGGGACCTCCCCGCCGGTCGCGGACAGGACGATCGTGGAGTCCAGCAGACCGTCGGTCACGGGGCCCGCGTCGTCGCGAAGGGTGAGCGTGACGTCGAAGGGCACGTGGCGCAGCAGCTCCCCCGACGCACCGTCGAGGGCGAACGTCAGGCCGGTGTCGACGGGGTCGCAAGGAGTCGACGGGCCGAGATCCACGAGGGTGGGGTACGCATCGGCACAGGTACGCCACACCGCGTCCGGTGCCCCGCGGGTGGCGGGAACACCATTGGCGATGGGCCAATCGCGAGACCGATAGGTGTCGTACCGCTTGAGCGCCTCCATCGACACGTCTTCGATTCCCTCCGGCGAGTTGTTCACGCCCGTGAGGTTCTCCTGCCCACTGGCACTCAGGTCGACGAAGACGTCCTCGTAGTCGGCGTTCATCGCGTAGCCCGTCACCGCACCGACCCAAGACTCGGATGCACTGACGGTGGCATGTGACACGACGCGACGTAGAGTGGGGTTCGATCCCCCTTGGGATGCGGTACGCCCCACCAGGCCACCGACGCTCTTCGTGCCTGTGACCTGCCCCTCGACGATCACATCCTCGACGGCGGCGGCCCCCGACAGATCGCCGATGAAGCCACCCAGTCCAGAAGTGGCGCCATCGACGGTTGCCCGAACACGAAGGCGGGAAAGATCGGCGTTGGCCACGCTCCCGCCGAAGCCGCCGGCGTCCTGGTCCGCGACGACCGTCGCCGAAACGAACACGTCGTGGACCGTCCCCTCGACCATGTGACCAACGACGCCGCCCACCTCCTCCGTCCCCTGGAACCGTCCCTCGACCGTCACGTCCGATACCTCGAGCGGACTCCCAGACTGGACGAATCCGACGACCCCAGCCACGCCCTCACTCCCCTGTACCTCGGCATCGACGTCGACACTCCGCACGACGGCTTCGCCGGCGTCCAACGAGACGCCCACGACCCCTCCGACCCCGATCAAGCCTGAGGTGGAGGTCGACGAGATGGTGCTGTCGACGATCCGGCCACGCTCGATCGTGCCGTCCTTGAGTGTGCCAGCCACGCCGCCGACCGACGCCCCGCCACTCGCGTCGACGGATACGAAGAAATCCGAGATCATCGGTCGCCGTGACGCGTCATTGGGGTCGGCGAAGAGCGCCGACACGAGGCCTCCGGTGCGTCCGCTCGTCGTCGCCGAAGCTCCATGAACCGTGCCGCGATAGGACACGTTCCGAAGCGCACCACCGGAGACTTCGGACACGAGGCCTCCGGTGCGATACCCATCGACGCTCACTTCCGCCCCCGAAACGTGGACGTCCGTAATGGTTCCTGCGAGGGTGCCGGCGACGATTCCGGCGGCGTCGCTCGCACGTACGGTCGCGTCATGGAACCGAACGTCGCGAACCTCCGCCCCCCTTGACACCCCTTGGAAGAAGCCGACGAAGTCGTCCGTCGTACTGAGAGCGAAGTTGTGGATGGTGTGGCCATTCCCATCGAGCACCCCACCGAACCAATACGTTCCCGATCCGATGGGCACCCATTCGACACCCGCCAAGTCGACGTCGTCCTGCATCCGGAAGCTGGCCTGCGCACAGTTCTCCGAGGTGGAGGTCGCGAAATGATCGGACCAGGACACGAAATGGGCCGTCGTCGCGAGCAGGTATGGATCGTCCGGCGTTCCCGACCCCCCGCCGAACGTCACACCGGGGCACTCGTGCGCGAGCCCGAACGAAGCGAGGGCGAAGAACACGGGGGCGAGCCACCGATGGAGGGCGTACGTCGTGCGGGGGCGAGGGTGCGGTTGGACCTGAGGGCGCATCGGTCTCCTCTCGGTCGGCGACCGTGAGTACCCTCCGTGTTGTTACACACGTGACGGTTCGAACGGATGCCGACGCTCGAGAGAGTTTACCTAGGATGCGTTCTGCACGTGTTTCGTCGCTGCTGCGAAACCGACACGCCATATCCGTTCGCGCGTACGCATCACGACGGTGGCAGGCATGTCGGCCGTGACGGGCGCGCCGCCTCCGCTCAGTCCGCGCAGCTCCCGTGCGGGTACGGCCACCCGCAGTTCGGGCAGGGCGCCTTCACGCCGCAGGGGGTGTTGGGGCACGGGTGGTTGCACATCATGCAGGGCTTCATGGCGGTGAGCTCCCCTCCACGCCCGCGCGCCGTGCGGCGCGCGGGGACGTCGTGCACGCATGCTAGCGTCGCGCATGGACACGGTGAGCGACGCGGTGGTGATCGGGGCGGGCATCGTCGGCGCGGCGATCGCCTACCGCCTGGCGGAACGCGGCCTGTCGGTCCGGATCCTCGAGGCGGCGGAGGCGCCCGCGACCGGCTCGACCGGCCGCAGCGCCGCCGGCGTCCGGGTGCAGTTCTCCAGCGACCTGAACGTCCGGCTGTCGTTGGCCGGCATCGAGGCGTACCGCACGTTCGAGGCCGAGCACGGCCTCCCGTCGGGCTACCGGCCGCAGGGCTACCTGTTCCTCGTGCCCGAGGACGCCTGGCCGGCGCACGCCCGCGCCGTGGAGGTCCAGCGGGCGGCGGGCGCGCCGGTCGAGGTGCTCGACCCGGAGGCGGCGCAGGCCCACACGCCGTTCGACGCGACCGGCGTGCACGCCGCGACGTACGGCCCCATCGACGGCGTCGTCGATCCGCACCTCCTGACGCGCGGGTACCTGCATCTCGCGAGGCAGGCGGGCGCGACGGTGCACCTCCGCACCCGAGTGGAGGCCGCCGCGCACGCGGCGGGGACGTGGCGGCTGACGACGTCCGCGCACGCGCACGCCGCGACGTTCGAGGCACCCCTGGTCGTGAACGCCGCCGGCGCGTGGGCCGGCGGCGTGGCCGCCGCCGCCGGCCTGACGCTGCCGGTGGAGCCGGTGCGCCGCATGATCTTCGCGACCGGCCCCGTCGAGACGCCGCACCCGTACCCGTTGACGGTGGACGTCGCGACCGGCACCTACCTGCGGGGGGAGGGCGAGCGCGTGCTGTTCGGGCGCAGCGACCCAAACCAGGCCCCGGGGTTCGTGGAGGGCATGGACTGGGCGTGGCTGGAGACGACCCTCGAGGCCGCCCTGCCGCGCTTCCCCTGGATGGCGACCGTCGGCCTCGACCGGGCCGCGAGCTGGTGGGGCTACTACGAGGTCACGCCCGACCACGACGCGATCCTCGGCCGGCACCCGGATGCGGACGGATGGATCGACGCCGCCGGCTTCTCCGGGCACGGCGTGCAGCACGCCGCGATGGTCGCGCGCCTGATCGCCGAGGAGGCGGTCGACGGCGCCGCCCACACCCTCGACGTGGCGTCGCTCCGCCACGCCCGGTTCCGCGAACGGGGGCGCGGGGGGCGGGAGACGCACATCGTCTGACCGGCCGCGCCGACCCTGCGGCATCTGACCTCCGGCGGACCGCCTCGCGCGTCTACCGTGGCGGGAAGGAGGCGGCGGCATGCGGATCGGCATCGTGGGCAGCGGACGACTGGGCGGGACCCTGGGCACGGCCTGGGGGGCGATGGGGCACGAGATCGTGTACGGGGCCCGCGACCCACGCGACGCGCGCCTGGATCCGCTGTTGGTCGACACGCCGCACGCCCGCACCGCCACCCTGCAGGGGGCGAAGGACGCCGCGGAGGTCGTGCTGGTGGCGCTGCCCGGCCCGGTCGCCGACGAGGTCGTGGCGGCGCTCGGCCCGTGGCACGGGACCATCCTCATCGACGCCAGCAACGACGCGCGCCCCGACGGCACCTCCGTCGCCGAGGCGCTGCAGCGCGGGGCGCGCGGAGCGCGCGTCGTGAAGGCCTTCAACGTCGTCGGCGTCGACGCGCTGCGTCGCGCTGCGGCGGGCGAGGCGACCGGCACGATGCCGATCGCCGGCAACGACGACGACGCCGTCGCCGTCGCCAGCCGCCTCGCGGCGGACCTGGGGCTGACGCCCCTGCACGTCGGCGGCCTCGCCATGGCGGCGTCGCTCGAGCGGCTCGCTGGGGTGTGGACCGCCTGGTCGAGGACGTTGGGCCGGCGCTTCCTGTGGGACGTCGTGACCTGAGCGCCGGCGCACCCCGCGCTCATCGTTCCCATCCCCAGGGCATGCGTCTCCCATGGAGGAGCGGTAGGCTGATCGGATGATGCGCATACCCCACCCCCCTATCGACGCCGTCCGTCCACCGCTCGGCGAGCCACGTTCCGGCGAGCCCCCGTTCGGAGCGCTGCGGTGACGGTCTCGCCCGCGCGGTCCCGCACCGGCGCCGGCGCGGTCCGCGTCCTCGTCGTCCTCGCCCTCCTCGCCGCCGCGGCGGGTGGGGTCTGGTGGGGGTTCGTCGGCCGCAGCGGCGCCGCCGCGACGGACGCCGCCGACGCCGCCCCCGCCCCCGTCACGGTCACGCTCGCCCCGCACGCCGTGACGGTCGTCGGCGCCGGCACGCTCGAGCCGGGCCGCAGCGTCGACTTCGTCGCCGAAACCCGCGGCACCGTCGTCGAGCTCGCCGACGTCGGCACCCGCGTCGCGCCGGGCGACGTCCTCGCCCGCCTCGACCCGGAGCCGTTCGAACGCGCCATCGCCGACGCGGAGAGCGCGCTCGCGTCCGCCGAATCCTCGCGGACCGCCCTCGTCGCGAACCAACGCGACGCCCGCGCCGAGCTCGAGCGCAGCATCGAGCGGGCCGACGCCGCGGTCGAGGACGCGCGCATCGCCCTCGACGACGCCGAGACGGACCTCGCCCTGCAGGAGCGCCTCGTGGAGCTCGGCGCGGCCAGCCGCACGACCCTCGAGGACGCCCGCGCGGCGCGTACGGACGCCGCCGACGCGCTCGCCGACGCCGAGGCCGACCTCGCCCGCCTCGAGGAGTCGCGCGACCTGCGCGCGACGCGCGACGCCGAGGACCTCCGCGCCGCCGACCTCGCCATCCAGGACGCCGAAACGGCGCTCGAGGACGCCCGCGACGACCGCGCGGCGGCGACCACCACCGCCTCGTTCGCCGGCGTCGTCGCGGCGCACGCCGTGCAGACCGGCGCGACGGTGGTGCAGGACGGCACGCTGTTGACGGTCGTCGACGACGCGACGCTCGAGTTGCCGGTCGAGATCGACGAGACCGAAATCGCGCAGGTGACGGTCGGCCAGAGCGCCACCCTGACCCTCGACGCCCTCCCCGACGCCGACGTCGGGGGCGAGGTCGTCGGGGTCGCTCCGGTCGGCCGCATCGTCAGCAACATCCCCGTCTTCGAGGTCACCGTCGCGGTCGACAACGCCGACCGGACGCTGCGTCCCGGGATGACGGCCGAGGCGGAGATCACCACCTCCCGCTACGAGGCGACCGCCACCGTCCCCCTCGCCGCCCTCGCCACGCCCCCCGACGCGCGCGACCCGGCGGTGCGGATCGTGCAGCGCGTCACGGCGGACGGCGCCACCGAACCGGTCCGCGTGCGCCTCGTCGACGCCCTCGGCTTCGACGCGGTCGTGACCGGCGACCTGGCGGACGGCGACGAGCTGCTCGCCACCGCGGCGCGCGACGCCGCGACCGACGCCACGCCGCGCAGCGGTCCGGGGGGTGGGATGGGCGGCGGCGTTCCGGGGCAGGGCCCGCCCGGGGGCCGCCCGTGAGCGCGGACGCGCCCGAGGCGGTCCTCCACGTCCGCGACCTGCATAAGGCCTACGAGGTGGGGGGCGGCACGTTCGAGGCCCTGAAGGGCGTGTCGTTCGACGTGCACCCCGGCGAGATGGTGGCGTTGATGGGCCCCAGCGGCTCCGGCAAGAGCACGTTGATGAACATCCTCGGGCTCCTCGACCGACCCACCGAGGGGCGCTACCGGCTCGGGGGCCGCGACGTCGCCGACCTCACCGAGAACGAGCGCGCCGAAGCCCGCAACGAACGCGTCGGCTTCGTCTTCCAGGCGTTCCACCTGCTGCCGCGCGTGAGCCTCCTCGAGAACGTCGCGATGCCGATGGTGTACGCCGGCGTCCCCGCCGGCGTGCGGCGCGATCGCGCCCGCATCCTGCTCGAGCGCGTGGGGTTGGGCGACAAGACCGACGCCCACCCGAACCGCATCTCCGGCGGCCAGAAGCAACGCGCCGCCGTCGCCCGGGCGCTGGCGATGGACCCCGACCTGCTGCTGGCGGACGAACCGACCGGCAACCTCGATTCGCAGACCGGGCACGAGATCATGGCGTTGTTCCACCGCCTGAACGCGGAGGGCTCGACCGTGATGGTCGTGACGCACGAGCGCGACATCGCGGCGCAGACCGGCCGCACCCTGCACCTCCTCGACGGGGAGTTGGGCGACGACGAACGCCACGACCCGGTCCTGCCCGACCCGGTGCGCGCCCGCCTGGACGGCGCCGCCCCCGCACGCGGCGAGGGGGTGGCGGCGTGACCTCGGAGGCCGCCGGCACGGCCCGGCTGCCCGCCCTCCCCGCCCGCCGCCGGCGCCGCGGCTTGGGGCCGTTGGAGATCGCGCGGGTCGCCGGGCGCGGCCTCACGACGAACGTCGTCCGTTCGCTCCTCACGACCCTCGGCATCGTGATCGGGGTCGCCTCCGTCGTCGCCCTCACCTCGGTCGGGGCGGGCGTCACCGCCGACATCACCGCCAACCTGCAGAGCCTCGGCACGAACCTCCTGACCGTCCGGGCGCAGACCGACGGGCGCGGCATCGGCCTCGTCCGCAGCGGCGGGACGCAGACCGTCACGCTCGAGGACGCCCGCGCGATCCGCGCGTCCGGCGACCCCCGCGTCGCCGGGGTCGCGCCGACCGTCGCGGCGGGCGCGACGCTGAAGGTCGGCCGCGAGAACCTACCGGTCCAGGTGACCGGCAGTTGGGCGGACTTCGCGACCGTCCGCAACGCCGACACCGCCTACGGGACCTTCTTCAGTCCCCTCGACGTCGAGCGCGCCAACCGCGTGATCGTGCTCGGTCACGGCGTCGCGGAGGACCTGTTCGGGGCGCCCGAGCGGGCGGTCGGGGCGGAGGTCACGGTGAACGGCGTGCGCTTCACGATCGTCGGGGTCGTCGAGCCGAAAGGGGATTCGTTCTTCAGCCTCGACGACAGCGCCGTCGTGCCGCTCCCGACGTTCCTGACGCGCATCCAGGGCCCCGACGCGATCGGGGACACCGGCGTCGACGCGGTGTACGTCGCGGCGACCGACGCCGACGCCCTGGCGCCCCTCAAGCGCGACCTCGAGGTCCTGATGGCGCAGCAGCACGGCACGCCCGACCCCGCCGACTACGACTTCGAGATCCAGAACCAGGCGGACACGCTCGACAGCCTCAACCAGATCACCGCGACCCTGACGCTGTTCCTCGGTGCGATCGCCGGGATCAGCCTGCTGGTGGGAGGGATCGGCATCATGAACATCATGTTGGTGTCCGTCACCGAACGGACCCGCGAAATCGGTCTCCGCAAGGCGCTCGGCGCGAAGCCGCGCGACGTCCTCGGGCAGTTCCTCGCCGAGTCGGTGTTCCTCAGCGTCGGCGGGGGGGTGCTCGGCGTGGCGGTGGGCCTCGGCCTGGCGCTCGGTCTGCTGCCGCTGTTCGGCCTGAACGCCATCCCGACCGTCTCGAGCATCCTCGTGGCGTTCGCCTTCGCCGCCGCGGTCGGCGTGTTCTTCGGGTTCTACCCCGCCCGCCGCGCCGCCCGCCTCGACCCCGTCGCGTCGTTGAGGCACGAATGAGCGCCGCTCCCCAGCGCCCCCGTCGCACCCTCGGCCTCCGCGCCGCCGCCCCGTTCGCCGTCCTGTTCGCCGTCCTGGCAGCTAGCGCTCCCGTCCTGGCGCAGACCGAGGCGCCCCTCACCTGGGGCGCCGCCCTCGCGCGGCTGGAGGGCGCCCCCGACGTCGCCGACGCCCGCGCGGCGGTGCGGGGCGCCGAACGCGCCCTCGCCGCCGCCCGCGCCCCGTGGAGCGGCTCGGTGGACGCCTCGGTCTCGCGCGACGCGCCGTTCGACGACGCGCGCGACGCGACGCTTCGCGGCAGCGTCGGGGCGTCCGGCACCTGGACGGGGTTCGGGGCGGGCGCGACGGGCGACGCCGTCGCCCGCGCGGAGGCGGACCTGAACGCCGCCCGCGCCGACGCGGCGGCCGCGCGCCGCACCGCGACGGTGGACCTCGCGGCGTCCTTCGCCGACCTCCTCCGCGCGCAGCACGTCGTCCGTCTCCGCAGCGCCGACCGCGACGCCGCCGACGCCCGCCTCGCGGCGTGGCGCGAGCGGGCGGAGGCGGGCGCGGCGAGCGACGCGCAGGTGCGCGCCGCCGACGCCGCCGCACAGCGCGCCGCGCAGGACCTCCGCGCCGCCGAACGCGACGTGGACGCCGCCCGCGACACCCTCGCGCAGTTCCTCGGGACGCCCGTGACCCGGGTGGCGGGGCCCCTCCCGAGCGTCCCCGCGCCGGCCGCCCTCGAGGCCCCGCTGGCCGCCGCCCTCGACGGGACGGCCGAGCCGCCCACCGACCGTCCCGACCTCGTCCGCGCCCGCAACGCCGTCGACGAGGCCCGACGCACCCTCGACGCCGCCCGCCGCGACGCGGCGCCGCGCGCCACGGCGTCGCTGGGCCTCACCGGCGGCGCCGGCGACGACGCCGCCCTCGCCCTCGACCTGTCGATCGACAGCCGCCAACGCACCCCGTCGGTCGGCGGGACCGCGACGTTCGGGTCCGACGCCGGGGCCGGCGGCGGGTCGTTCTCCGCGACGCTGGGCGCGAGCGTGCCCCTCGACCCCGCCGCCGGACCCACCGAGGCGCGCCTCGAGGCGTCGCTCGACCGGGCTCGCGACGCGCTGGAACGCGCCCGCGACGCCGCCGCGGCGGAGATCGCGGCGCGGGTTCGCGCCGTCCGGGCGAGCGCCGACGCCCTCGCCTTCGCCAAGGCCGACCGCGACCGCGCCGCGGCGAGGCCGCTCCGCTCGACGCGGACGACGCCCGCCGCGCCCTGGCGAGCGCCGAGCACGCCGTCGCGACCGCAGACGACGCGTACCGTGAAGCGGTGCTGGCCCTCGCCGCCGCCCTCGCCCTCGACCCGACGGAGGTCCTGGAATGACGACGTCCGCGCTTCGCTCCCGGCTCGCCCCCCTCGTCCTCCTCGTTCCCCTGCTCGTCGCGCCGGTGGCGACGGCGCAGGACGCCGCCCCGCTCGACCTCGCGACCGCGGTTCGCCTCGCCGTCCCCCGCGACGAGGCGGTCCTCGACG
>JAVLCF010000052.1 GCA_031581195.1 Trueperaceae bacterium
GCGTCGACGTCCCCCCGCCGGTTCGCGATCAAGCCGCGGCCGTACGCCGCGTCGGGCCCCCCGAGCTCCGCGAAGAGGGCGTCGGCGGCGTCGAGGTTCCCGAGCCGCCAGTGGGTCCAGGCGAGCCCGAAGCGGGCGGTGCGGTCGCCGGGGTCGGCGTCCACCCAGGCGCGGTAGCGCGCGAGGGCCGCGTCGTCGCGGCCCAACGCCCGCAACGCGGGCGCTTCGATCGACGGGGCGGACGCCTCCGCCGCGGCGAGCGCGTCGAGCGCCGCCTGGTGCAGGCCCGCACCCTGCAGGCGCCGGGCGAGGTCGTAGGGGGCGTCGGCGAGCAGGCGTTCGAGCGCGGACGCCGCCTCGGGGGCGGGGAGGGCGGCGGTATACGCCTCGATCGCCGCGTCGGGGTCGCCGGCGGCGTCGGCCGCCGCACCGATCGCGAGCTGCAACGCCCGGTCCGCGTCCCGCGCCAGCGGCTCCTCGAGGCGGAGCGCTTCGACGCGGCGCAGGGCCGCGAGGCGGCGCGCGGGGGCGGCACCGTCCGCGGTCGCCAGGAACGCCTCCGCCGCACCGAGCGCGGCGGCGTCGTCGCCGTCGGCGAGGGCCTCCAGGCGGGCGAGGTCCCCGTCGCGGGTCGCTTCGGCGAGGGCGACGAAGCGCGCGGCGAGGGGGTCGTCCGGCGGCGCGCCGCCGGGGCGGCCGTCGGTCGCCGAGAGGGCGAGGGCGACGGCGACGGCGCCGGCGAGGAGCACGAGGAGGGCGCTGCGTCGAGCGGTCACGCCCCCACCATACGGGGTGGCGACGCTCGGGGGTCTCGTCACACGACGTGTTTGCAGACGCCGGACGATGTTGGTACGGTCCGCCCCGTCGCGCCGCACGACCGACCCCGCGATCCGCGCGGGCGTGCTTTCCCGACGTTCGAGACGAACGTTCACGACCTTGACGAAGGAGGACCGTATGTTGCGACGCACGTTTGCATCCGTTTTCTTGGCGCTCGGCCTGATGGCCGCGCCCGCGTTCGCCCAGGACGAGCTGCCGGGCGAGGGCGTCACCGTCCAGCCGGCCGTCGCCACCTGGCAGTCGGCGCTGCCGATCGAAGCGATCTTCGCCACCCTGCTCGAGGAGCTCGGCTACGACGTCGAGCCGGCGCAGTCGGTGTCGAACCCGATCTTCTACCAGTCGGTCACGCAGGGGGACGTCGACTACTGGGCGAACGGTTGGTTCCCGCTGCACAACAACCAGACCCCCGCCAACTTCGACGACAACGCCGAGATCGTCGGCACGATCGTCGAGAACGGCGCCATCCAGGGGTACCTGGCGAGCGCCGACGCCGTCGAAGAGTACGGCATCACCTCGCTCGAGGACTTCAAGCGCCCCGAGGTGAAGGAGGCGTTCGACGCCGACGGCGACGGCAAGGCCGACCTGGTCGCCTGCCCGCCCGGCTGGGGCTGCGAGATCGTCATCGAGCACCACCTCGACGCGTACGACCTGCGCGACGACGTCAACGACATCAAGGCGTCCTACAGCGCGTCGTTCGCCGACGCCCTGGCGCGCGAGCGCAACGGCGAGCCGGTGCTGTACTACACCTGGACCCCGAACTTCACGGTGGTCGAGCTCGTGCCGGGCGAGGACGTCACCTGGCTCAACGTGCCGTCGACCGACCCGACCGAAGGCCAAGAGGGCTTCGAGGACGCCATGACCGCCTCGGGCGTGGCCGGTGCGGTCAGCGACCCGCTCGACATGGGCTTCGTCGCGAACGACATCAACGCCGTCGCGAACAGCGACTTCCTCGACGCGAACCCGGCCGCCCGGGCGCTGCTCGAGCGGATCGAGATCCCGCTTGCGGACGTCTCGAACATGACCCAGCGGATCGCGAACGGCGAGAGCAGCGACGCGGAGATCGACGCGATGGCGCTGCAGTGGATCGCCGACAACCAAGATGCGGTCGAAGGTTGGATCGACGCGGCGATCGACGCCGCGCGTTGAGGACCCGCCCGCACGTCCGACCGCCGGTGGGCGGCGGCCCGACATGCTCACGGATCCCGCGCATCGCGGGATCCGTGTTTCTTTCGCGCGAGGAGACGAATCCGTGATTCGAGTCGAAAACCTGGTCAAAGTGTTCGGAGAGGAGCCCGAGCGCGCCCTGACGTTGATGGAGCAGGGCCGCACGAAGGCGGACATCCGCGAGGAGACGGGGCTGACGGTCGGCGTCAACGACGTCTCGTTCCACGTCGACCGCGGCGAGATCTTCGTCATCATGGGGCTCTCGGGCAGCGGCAAGTCGACGCTGCTGCGTTGCGTCAACCGCCTCATCGAGCCGCTGTCCGGCTCGGTGTTCCTGCAGACCGACGACGGTGAGGTGGACGTCACCACCCTGAGCGATCAACGGTTGCGGGAGGTGCGGCGCGACTCCCTGAGCATGGTGTTCCAGCGGTTCGGGCTGCTGCCGCACCGCACGGTGCTGGACAACGTCGCCTTCGGGCAGGAGATCCGCCGAACCCAGAAGCGCGAGCGGCGACGCATGGCCGAGGAGATGCTGGAGGCGGTGGGGCTGGCCGGCTGGGAGCGGGAGATCCCGGCGCAACTCTCGGGCGGCATGCAGCAACGCGTCGGTTTGGCGCGCGCGCTCGCGACGCAGGCGAACGTGCTGCTGATGGACGAGCCGTTCAGTGCGCTCGACCCGCTCATCAAGGTCAACATGCAGGACGAGCTGCTGCGCATCCAGGCGGAGTTGCACCGCACCATCCTGTTCATCACGCACGACCTGGACGAGGCGTTGCGCCTCGGGACCCGCATCGCCATCATGGACGACGGGCAGATCGTGCAGTCGGGGACGCCCGAGGAGATCATCGTCAATCCGAAGACGGCGTACGTGTCGGATTTCGTGGAGCACGCCGACCCGACCGGCGTCATGACGGCGAAGACGGTCGCGCTGCCGGTGCAGACGCGGCGGTTCGACGCCGAGGACGTCGGGCAGGGCCGCCACCGCTACGTGCGGCAGGGCACCGAGCACCTGGCGTACGTGCTCGAGGACGAGCGCTTCGAGGCGCTCGAGCGCGACGGCCAGCGCGTGCCGACGCGCCCGCTCGCCGAGGCGCTCGAGGACGAGGCGCCGACCGGGTCCCGCGACGATGCGGTGCTCGTGGTGCGCCCCGACGCGACCCTGAAGGAGGTCCTGCAGGGCCGCATCCATTCGCACCTCCCGCAGGTCGTCGTGGACGACGGTGGTCGGCTGTTGGGCGTCATCAGCGAGCGTGAACTGATCCACGGCATTCTCTACAAGACCGCGAACCCCGACGTCGAGGCCGCGGTCGCGTCGCAGGCGACGCAGGAGGCGACGGCATGAACTGGCTGAACATCTTCGAGAGCGGCCTGTTGCCGCTGGACGACTGGGTGCAGACCGGGGTCGACTGGATGTCGGCGAACTGGCGCGGCTTCTTCCAGGCGGTCAAGGTCCCGGTCGAGGTGGTGCTCGACGGCATCGAGACGGTGCTGTTGGCGGTCCCGCCGACGTTGATGCTGATCGCCATCGTCGCCCTCGCATGGCGGGTGGCGGGCTGGCGGACCGGCGTGGTGTCGCTCGTGGCGATGCTGCTCGTGGGGTTCACCGGCATGTGGGAGCTGACGATGATCACGCTCTCGATGGTGATCGCCGCGGTGGTGTTCTGCATCGTCGTGGGCGTGCCGCTCGGCATCCTGGCGGCGCGCAGCGATCGCTTCGCGTCGGGCATCCGGCCGGTGCTCGACGTCATGCAGACCACGCCGGCGTTCGTGTACCTCGTGCCGGTCGTGATGCTGTTCGGCATCGGCACCGTCGCGGGCGTGCTCGCGACGATCGTGTTCGCGCTCCCGCCGATGGTGCGCCTGACGAACCTCGGCATCCGGCAGGTCCGCGAGGACGTCGTCGAGGCGGCCACCGCCTTCGGGGCGAGCCCGTGGCAGGTGCTGACGAAGGTGCAGGTGCCGTTGGCCCTGCCGACGATCATGGCGGGCCTCAACCAGACGATCATGTTGTCGCTGTCGATGGTCGTGATCGCCGCGCTGATCGGTGCGGGCGGGCTCGGGACGCCGGTCTTCCGCGGGCTGAACTCGTTGAACGTCGGCTTGGCGTTCGTCGGGGGGCTCGGGATCGTGTTGCTCGCGATCGTTCTGGACCGCATCACCCAGGCGTTCGGGGACGTCGACCCGCGCTGATCCCTGCGCGCCGGCCGGCGCGCCTGCATACCGCGGTGCAAACCGCGTCGTTCACCCCGCCTCGCGTTCGCGCCGAGGTGGGGTGAACGCCGTTCAGGACGCCCCTCCCGTATGCAACGCATCCCGAGAGTTTGCATACGTCGACTTGGCTTGCTATCCTTCTCTCTGGTTGATCGCGGAGGGCGCGCCCGTCCGGGTGTGCGCGCGATCACCGGCATTCCGTTTCGTCTGCCGTACGTTCCATTCACCGAGGAGGACTCTGTGAAGAAGATCCTGACCGTCCTGTCCCTGGCCGCGGCCCTGCTGCTCTCCGCGAGCGCGTTCGCCCAGGCCCCCAACGAAGGCGACCCGATCGTGGTCGGCTCGAAGCAGTTCACCGAGCAGATCGTGCTCGGCAAGGTCATCGTCCAGCTGCTCGAGGACGCCGGCTACGAGGTCACCGACCGCACGAACCTCGGCGGCACCGCCGTCGCGCGGGACGCCCTCGAAGCGGGCGAGATCGACGTCTACCCGAACTACAACGGGACCGCCATCAGCAACTGGTACCGCGACATCCCGTGGGCCCAAGAGGCGATCCCCGAGGGTGCGTCGGGCGACGCGTACGCCAGCTTCGCGACCGTGGCGTCCTACGACGCGGCGATCTACGACCTCATCTGGCTGCGCCCCGCGCCGGCGAACAACACCTACGCCCTGGCCGTGACGCGCCAGTGGTCGGAGGAGAACGGCATCACCACCCTGCCCGAGTTCGCCGACTACGTGAACGAAGGCGGCGAGGTCGTGCTCTCCACCGGGGACGAGTTCGCGCAGCGCCCCGACGGCCTGCCGTCGTTCTACGAGACCTACGGCTTCGAACTCACCGAGGACCAGCTCATCATCATCGCCGGCGCCACGCCCGCGCAGACCGAGCAGGCGCTCGCCTCGGGCCAGAACAACGTGAACGTCGCGATGGCGTACGGCACCGACGGCGCCCTCCTCGCCTACGACTTCGTCGTGCTCGAGGACCCCGACGGCGCGCAGCCGGTGTTCCAGCCGACCCCGGTGTTCCGCGGCGAAACCATCCGCGCGTACCCCGAGATCGCCGGCCTCCTGAACCCTGTGTTCGCCCTCTTCGACAACCCCACGCTGCAGGGCCTGAACGCCTCGGTCGAGGTCGACGGCCTCAGCGCCGACGAAGCGGCGCGCACCTTCCTGGTCGACAACGGCTTCATCGACTGACCTACGCGTCGTGTGACGGTCCGGGCCCCCTGGGTCCGGACCGTCCCCTATCTTGCGTACACCGTCCGCCCCCCGGGGGCGGCATCGTCGTTCGCTCACGTCGAGGAGGTTGCCGACCGTGAACCGTATCGCCATGCTCGGCGGCTTGATCGCTGGGTTGGGGTTCTTCTTCCTCCCCACCCTCGCCCTCAAGCCGAACCGGCTCGCGCCGGGGACGAGCTTCAACCTGTTCGAATTCCAGGGCGACGACCGTTATCTCGTCCTGTTCGTCCTCGCGCTGCTGCCGATCCTGCTGTCCTTCCGTCACGACGTCGAGAGTCGAGGCTGGCTGCTCGTCGGGACCGGCTCCCTGCTGTTCGTCCTCACCCTCGTCCTGCCCGCCGGCGCCGGCCGCGAACTCCTCGAGAACCCCGAGGCGTACCTCGGGGGCGGGGCCTTCCTCCGCAACCCCCGCGTCCTGCCCGCCGGCGGCATCGTCACGGGCCTGCTCGGGGCGTACGTCACGCTGTTCGCCGGGGTCCGCGACCTCGCCAAGGTCGAGGTGCAGACGTGGCTGCAGGCGCTCGCCACGTGGCTCGCGCCGCTCGTCACGCTGCTGCTGCTGCTCAACGGCACGTTCGACGTCTACTCGATCATGGTCGAGTTCTACGCCAACGGCGCCGCGCTCGAGCAGAAGTTCGTCGAGCACCTCATGTTCGTCTTCATCTCGCTCGGGGTCGGCTTCGTCGTCGGCGTCGGGCTGGGCCTGTGGGCGTCGCGCGACGAACGCATCGCGCCGGTCATCCTCTACGCCGTCGGCATCATCCAGACCATCCCCTCGCTGGCGTTGTTCGGGGTGCTCCTCGTGCCCCTCGCGCGCCTCGGGGACCGCGGCTTCCTCGGGACCGCGGCGTTCTTCGGCGTCGCGCTTGCCGTCGCCGTCGCGCTGGCCGGCAGCTACGCCCTCTTGGCCGACCGCGAACCGGGACGGCTGCGGATCGTGCACCTGATCGCCACCGCGGTGTCGGCGGCGGTGCCGCTGGCGCTGTTCGTCGGGGTGCTCGTCAGCTTCGTCTTCCGCCTCGCCAACGTCGGCTTCACGAGCGGCGACTACGGCGACACGACCGGCACGATCCTCGCCCTCGTCGCCGCCGCCCTCGCTACGTGGGGGGTCGGGCGCTGGTTCGTGCCCGACGAATCGCGCTGGCGCAGAGGCCTGACGGTGGCGAACTGGAGCCTCTCCGCCGCCAGCGCGATCGCCGTGATCGTGCTCTTCGTTCAGGCGTCGGGATCCAACCGGGTGCTCGGCGGCGTCGAGTCGCTGCAGGCCCTCACGATCCGCGACCTCGGCGTGTCGGGGATCGGCGTCGCGCCGGCCCTGATCGCGCTCACGCTCTACTCGCTGTTGCCGCTGGTGCGCAACACGTACGCCGGCCTCAACAACGTCGATCTGGCGATCATCGACTCCGGGCGCGGTATGGGCATGACGCCCTCGCAGCGCTTCTTCCAGATCGAGCTTCCGCTCGCCTTCCCGGTCATCATGGCCGGCGTCCGCAACGCCGGCGTCGCGCTGGTCGGGATCGGCACCGTCGCGACCGTCATCGGGGCGGGCGGACTGGGCGACTTCGTCATCCAAGGCATCGTCAACACCTCCATCGACCAGATCCTGCTCGGGGCGATCCCCGCGATCGCTCTGGCCCTCGTCCTCGACGCGGTGCTGCGCGGCGTCGAGGGGCTGCTGACCTCGCCCGGCATCCGGCAGGTGCAGCAGTGACCCGGCCGACGCCGCCGCGAAAGGAGCGCTCGTGATCGAGTTCCAGAACGTCGTCAAACGCTTCCCCGACGGCTTCACCGCCGTGAAGGGCCTGAACCTCACGGTCCACGACGGGGAGATCACCGTCTTCATCGGTCCGTCGGGGTGCGGCAAGACCACCTCGATGCGGATGGTGAACCGGCTGTTGTCGATCACCGAGGGCAAGATCCTCGTCGAGGGCCGCGACAACCGCGACTTCCCCGCCGAAGAACTGCGTCGCAAGATCGGCTACGCGATCCAACAGATCGGCCTGTTCCCGCACTTCACCGTCACGGACAACATCGCGGTCGTCCCCCGCATGCTCGGCTGGGACGAATCGCGTATCCGCAAACGCGTCGACGAACTCCTCGACCTCGTCGGCCTCGATCCCGACATCAACCGCGACAAGTACCCGCGGCAGCTGTCCGGCGGACAGCAGCAGCGCGTCGGCGTCGCCCGCGCGCTGGGCGCGGACCCGCCCATCATGCTGATGGACGAGCCGTTCGGGGCGATCGACCCGATCACCCGCGAGGTGCTGCAGGAGGAGTTCCTCGGCATCCAGAAGGAGATCAGCAAGACGATCATCTTCGTCACGCACGACATCGACGAGGCGATCAAGATGGGCGACCGGATCGCCATCCTGCGCGACGGGGCGCTCGAGCAGTACGACACGCCCGACAACATCCTGGCCCACCCGAAGGACCGCTTCGTGCGCGACTTCGTCGGGTCCGACCGCTCCCTCAAGCGGCTCGGGCTGGTGCGGGTCGCGGACCTCATGGACCCCGAAAGCAAGCCGCTCGTGCGGATGCGCGACACCACCGACAAGGCCCGCCAGGTCATCGAGGAGCACAAGGTGCGCAGCGCCTTCGTCGTCGACGACGAGGGGGTCCTCAAGGGCTGGGTGGACCTCGACGGCATCCGCCAGGCGCCGAACAGCCTGATCGACGCGATGATGGAGGCCGACTTCCACGAGATCGGCGTGCGCAAGGGCAACACCGCCCGCGAGGCGTTGTCCGCCATGGTGGCGCGCGGCTTCCGCATCACGCCGGTCGTCGACAAGAACGGCCGCCTGGTCGGCAGCATCACCCTGAAGGCGCTGCAGGACCTCGCGGAGCAGGAGTGGAACGACGAGGAGGCGACCGCGTCGTGACCTGGACTCGCGTGCCCGGCGTCGCGTCGCTGGTGTGGCTCGCGCTCGCCGTGGTCCTCTTCGCGCTCCAGGCGGTCACGGTGCCCGTGACCGACCCGGAGCTCCGCGGGGCGGTCGGGGAGACCGCGTCGTTCACGCCCGACCTGTGGCTGCCGTTGTTCGCCTTCGACGGCGGCACCGTCATCGACATGCAGGCGACGAACGACGTGCGCGCCCTCACCTTCGGCCTCCTCGACGCGGAAACCCGCGCGGTGGACGCCGTGCGCGGCGCGCCGGTCACCGTCGCGCTCGGCTGGTTCGCCGCACTGATGGCGCTCCTCGAGGCGGGCCTCGCGTGGGCGTTCCGCGACCGCGAGGAGAAGCTCGTGCGGCCGCTCGTGCGCGCCGCCGGCATCTTCCTGGTGATCTGGTCGTTCTACGGCCACGAGCCGTTCTGGGATTGGATGCTGCGCGGGTTGTTCCCCACCAGCCCCGACCTGCTCTACAACTCCAACGTCCTGATCAGCCTCGCCAGCCAACACCTGGAGCTGGTGCTGGTGTCGTCGCTGCTGACCATCACGATCGGCCTGTCGCTCGGCATCGCCGTGACCCGCGCCGCCTTCCGGGAGTTCCTGCCGCTCGTGAGCGACGTCGTGAACTCGGGTCAGACGGTGCCGACGCTGGCGATCATCGCCATCATGGCGCCGATCATCGGCTTCGGCTTCTGGCCGGCGATCGTCGCGCTCATCCTCTACGGGCTGCTGCCCATCGTCCGCAACACGATCGTCGGTCTCGAGGGGGTCGACCCCGCCATGATCGACGCGGCGAAGGGCATGGGGATGACCCCGACGCAGATCCTCTGGCAGATCGAGGTCCCGAGCGCCGCGTCGATCATCCTGGCGGGGGTCCGCACCAGCGTCGTCATCAACGTCGGCACCGCCGCCCTCGGGGCGTTCGTCGGGTCGGGCGGTCTCGGGAACCCGATCGCGTCGGGCCTGAACCAGTCGATCGACCCGTGGGTGTTGCTCGGCGCGCTCGCTGCGGCGTTGCTCGCGATCCTGCTCGACTACATCCTGGGGCGCATCGAGTACGTCATGACGCCCAAGGGCCTGCAGATCGAGCAGTGACGTCGGGGGCGCCCTCCGGCGCCCCCGACCCCGCGACCCGGCCCGCGCGACCCGGCCCGCGCGCCCCGTCGGCGTCCGACGTTCCGCGTCGCACGCGCGTCCGTGACGCGCGTGCGCGCCCGCGGGGCACGCGCGTGTGGTAGCCTCAAGCATCCTGCGAAGGTCCGTTCGTCCGCTTCGGGCGAACCGTTTTTTCGTTTCACGCACCGCCACGAGGAGGCATCGGCATGAGCCGCGAAGTCCGCGTCACGAAGGAAGGCTACGAACGTCTCCAGGAACGCGTCGAACGCGAACGCGAACGCCTGGAGGAGGCGACCCGCATCCTGCGCGAGTTGTCGGGGACGTCCGACGACTACGACGACACCGGCCTCGAGGAGGCCAAGCGCGAGAAGACGACGATCGAGGACCGGCTCGACGACCTCGAGGACCAGATGGCGCGCGCGGTGATCATCGAAGCGCACGAGATGGAGGCGGTCGAGCTGGGCGCGACGGTCGAGCTCGCCGAGAAGCCCAAGGGCAAGAAGAAGGGGGGCGAGCCGTTCCTCGTGCAGGTCGTCGCGCCGGTCGAGGCGGGCGTCCTCGACGGCGACGTGCCGCACATCAGCGACGCGTCGCCCATGGGCCGCGCGCTGCTCGGGGCGAAGGTCGGCGACGTCGTCGACGTCGTCATCGAGGACGTCACCACCCGCTACGAGGTGCTCGCCATCCGCTGAGCCGCGCCGGCCGTCCCCCGCGGACGGCACGACGCGCTCGCCGGCGATCGCCATGGCGCAGTCCTCCCTCGACGAACAACGCCAGCAACGCCTCCGCAACCTCGCGAGCCTCGAGGAACGCGGGTTCGAGGCGTACCCCCACCGCAGCGACGCGACGCACCGCGCCGCCGACCTCCACGCCCGCCACGCCGGCGCGGAGGCCGGCGAGGCGTGGCCGGACGACGCCGTCGTCGTCGCCGGCCGCGTCATGACCCTCCGGGGCATGGGGAAGGTCACCTTCGCGACGCTGCAGGACGCGACCGGCCGCATCCAGGCGTACTTCCAGAGGGACGCCCTCGAGGGGTACGCCGCGCTGAAGAAGGTCGATCTCGGCGATTGGCTCGAGGTCGCAGGGACGCCGTTCGTGACGAAGACGGGCGAGTTGACGGTGCACGCCACGTCCTTCACGCCGCTCGCGAAGAGTCTGCGTCCGCTGCCGGACAAGGTCAAGGGCCTCGCCGACAAGGAGACGCGCTACCGGCACCGCCACGTCGACCTGATGACCGACCCGGACGTGCGCCGGGCGTTCGAACTGCGCAGCCGCATGATCGCGATGGTCCGCCACCGCTTCGACGAGCTGGGGTTCCTCGAGGTGGAGACGCCGGTCCTGCAGGCGATCCCCGGCGGGGCGGAGGCGCGCCCGTTCACGACCCACCACAACGCCCTCGATCACGACTTCCACCTGCGCATCAGTTTGGAGCTGTACCTCAAGCGGTTGGTGGTCGGGGGGTTCGACGCGGTCTACGAGATCGGCCGGAACTTCCGCAACGAGGGCCTCAGCCCCAAGCACAACCCCGAGTACACGATGCTCGAGGCGTACTGGGCGGGGCGCGACTACCGGGACCTGATGCCGCTCGTCGAGACGCTGTACGCCGACGTGGTCCGGACCCTGACCGGCGACGCGGTGCTGACGTGGCAGGGGCGGACGCTGGACTTCACGCCCCCCTGGCCGCGGGTGGACTACCTCGACGAACTCCGCGCGCGGAGCGGGATGGACGTCGATCCCCTCGACGAGGCGGCGTTGCGGGCGTGGGTCCGCGAGCACGCGCCGGCGGACCTCACCCGCACGCCCGACGGTCCGCTCTGGGAGGGCCCCGTCAACCACGTCTACGACAAGCTGTACGACCACTACGTCGAGCCGCACCTGGTGGGGCCGGCGTTCGTGATGGATCACCCGCTCGCCATCAGTCCGCTCGCGAAGGCGCACCGCGACCGGCCCGGCGTCGTGGAGCGCTTCGAACCGGTCGCGGTCGGGATGGAGCTCGGCAACGCCTTCAGCGAACTGAACGACCCCGTCGAGCAGCGGCGCCGCTTCGAGGCGCAGATGGCGCTCCGCGCCGGGGGGGACGAGGAGGCGATGCAGCTCGACGAGGCGTTCCTCGCCGCGCTCGAGTACGGCATGCCGCCCACGGCGGGGTTGGGGTTGGGCATCGACCGGTTCGCGATGCTGCTGGCCGACGTGCCCAGCATCCGCGACGTCATCCTGTTTCCGTTGTTGAAGCCCGAGGACGGCTGAGCGGAGCCCCGGCGCGCGCGCCCTACTCGCGCGCTCCCGTGGGGGGGTCTCCGGCGGCTGCGGGCGCGTCGAGGTAGGGCTGCGCCTGCATCCAGATCAGGCGGTACATCGCGCGTTGCAGTTCGAGACGGTCGTCGTCGCCGAGCTCGCGGTCGCGATCGATCTCGTGGAGCAGGTCGCCGAGGTCGTCGAGACTCCACCCCTCGCACCGCGCGACGAGCACTCGATATTCGTCTGCGCTGGCCACCGGCGGCTCCTTCCGAGCGTCGCGTGGCGGGCCGAGGGCCCGCGGTTCGGAGGGAGCATACGCGGCCCTCGCCCCCATCCGAACGGATGAACGTCCCGCGGACCATGACCCCCGCCACGGTCCACCGTCGGCACGGAGGCGGCCCACCCGACGTGGGTGGGCCGCCGAAGCGTCGCGGGGCGCGAGGGGAGGGAGGCTCGCGCCGCGAGGGAGGGGGTCAGGTGGGAACGGGCGTGAGCGCCTCCTCGTCGGTCTCGCCGGTGCGGATGCGGACGACCTGGGCGAGCGGTTGGACGAAGATCTTGCCGTCGCCGACCTCGCCGGTGCGGGCCGCGCCGACGATGGCGTCGATGGCGGGCTGCAGGAACGGTTCCGAGACGGCGATCTCGAGCTTGACCTTCTCGTGGAACTCGACGACGTAGGGGCTGCCGCGGTAGGTCTCCGTCGCGCCGGCCTGGCCGCCGTGCCCACTGACGCGGGAGATGGTGATGCCGCGGACGCCGGCGGCGAAGAGGCGTTCCTTGACGGCCTGCAGGCGGTTGGGTCGAATCAGTGCGGTGATCAGGTTCATGGGGCCTCCTCAGTCGCCCGCGCCGACGACCACGGGGTCGCGCAGGGCGTCGTCGGTCGTGTAGCCGGGAATGCCGTGTTCGGTGACGTCGAGCCCGGCGATCTCCTCGGCGGGGGAGACGCGCAGGCCGACGGTGAACTTCAGGATCATGAAGATGACGTAGCCCGCGAGGAACGCCGCGCCGGCGTACGCGAACGTCCCGAGCAGCTGCACGCCGAGGTTGGCGCCGCCGAACACCCCCACGGCGGCGGTGCCCCAGAGGCCGGCGACGCCGTGCACGCTGATGGCGCCCACGGGGTCGTCCACCCGGAGGCGGTCGAGGGCGAGGACGCTGAGGACGACGACGACGCCGCCGATCGCGCCGGCGAGGACGGCCGCGAGGCCCGCGACGACGTCGGGGCCGGCGGTGATCGACACGAGACCGCCGAGGACGCCGTTCAGGGTCATCGAGATGTCGGGCTTCTTGAACAGGGCCCAACTGAGCAGCAGGGCGGCGACGCCGCCGGCGGCGGCCGCCAGGTTGGTGTTGACGAAGATGTTCGCGACCGCTTCGGCGTCGGCCGCGCTCGAGAACACGAGCTGCGACCCGCCGTTGAAGCCGAACCAGCCGATCCACAACAGGAACACGCCGAGGCCGGCGTAGGCGAGGTTGTGGCCGGGTTTCGCGACCGGCTTGCCGTCGACGTAGCGACCGATGCGCGGCCCGATGGCGAGCACCGCCCCGAGCGCCGCGAAGCCGCCCACGGCGTGCACGACCGAGGAGCCGGCGAAGTCGTAGAAGCCCATCTGCGACAGCCAGCCGCCGCCCCACTGCCAGGCCCCGAGGAACGGGTATACGAGGCCGGTCATCAGGACCGAGAAGATCAGGTACGCCCCGAACTTCATGCGGCCGCCGACGGCGCCGGAGACGATCGTCGCGGCGGTCGCGGCGAACACCATCTGGAAGAAGAAGTCGGCGGATACCGCGACGGTGTCGTTGGTGTAGCCGGCGAGGAACCAGCCGGCGCCGTACATCAGGCCGAAGCCCACCGCCCAGTAGGCGAGGCCGGCGACGGCGAAGTCGGCGACGTTCTTCATGAAGATGTTGATGATGTTCTTGCTGCTGTGCAGGCCGGCCTCGAGCAGGGCGAAGCCCGGCTGCATGAAGGCGACGAGCAAGGCGGCGAGCAGCATGAACAGCGTGTCGACGGCGTACGCGACGTCGGCGAGGGTGTCGCCCTGCGCCGCCGCGACGCCGAGCAACGTCAGGACGGTCAGGGCGGAGACGGACCGGTGGAGCCTCTTCACGGTGGACCTCCTCGGGGGTTCGCGGGGCACGACGCGCGCCGCGATGCCGAGAAGCCTACGTGCAAAACGACACGGTGTCAATAGAAAAGATGCAGTTGGGCAAGAAATCGCGCGACGCCATGCACAAACGAGGGGGTGCACGTGCGACCGAGAGCGATGGAACGTGCACGGTGCTCATGGAATGGAGGACGATGCGACGATCCAAACGAACGCCGCGACGCAGGCGCGTCGCGGCGAACGGCCCCGGGAGCGACGGGGCGGGGTGGGGACGTCAGTCCGTGTCGAGCACGAGCCGGCTCTTGTCGCCCACCACCAGCCGGTGGGCGCGGGGACGGCGCCCGGCGCGAGTGATCTCCACCTCCGCGCCGACGAGGCTCCCCTGCACGCGCGACGCCAGGTGATGGATCGACGAGCCGGGCCCGACCACCGCGTACTCGATCTCCGCATCCTCGATGCGGACGTCGGAGCCGAGCGTCGTGAACGGACCCACGTAGGCGTCCTCCACGCGGCAGCCCGACGCGATCAGGGCGGGCCCGAAGACCGTCGCGTTGCGCACGACCGCGCCCGCCTCGATCACCACGTCCCCCACGATCTCCGCATCCTCCACCGTCCCGTCGATCCGCCGCACCGAACGCGTCAACACCAAGCGGTTCGCATCCAAGATGTCCTCGGGCGTCCCGGTGTCCTTCCACCACCCGTCCACCGTCCCCGCCACGACCCGCCGGCCCCCCTGGATCATGCGCTGGATCGCGTCGGTGATCTGGAACTCGTCCTTCGCCCCGCGCGGCAGGTCCGCGATCGCCTCGTGCACGCTGGCGTCGAAGACGTACACGCCCGCCACCGCCAGGTTCGACGGCGGATCGGACGGCTTCTCCACGAGCCGCACCACCCGCTCGCCGTCGAGCTCCGCCACCCCGAACGCGCGGGGGTCCTCGACCGGCACGAGCGCCAGCGCCGCGTTCACGCCCGCTGCGGGGTCGAACGCCTCCACGAACGGCGCGATGCCGTGCTCGAACAGGTTGTCGGACAGGTACATGACGAAGGCGTCGTCGGCGAGGAAGTCCCGCGCGACCTTCACGGCGTGCGCCAACCCCTCCGGCGGGTCCTGCACGACGAACGTGAACGTCGCCCGGTCCTCGTACGCCGCCAGCGTGCGCTTCAGGTCGTCGCGCGTGTCGGGGGAGACGACGACCGCGATGTCGTGCACCCCGACCTCGAGCAGGTTGTCGACGGCGTAGTGGATCAACGGTCGGTTGGCGACGTCGATGATCGGTTTCGGGCGCAGGCTGGTGATCGGCCGGAGGCGCGTCCCCAAACCGGCCGCGAGGATGAGACCCTTCATGCGGGAACCGTACCGCACCCCGCGCCGGACCACGGACGCGCGCGTCGCAGCCGGGTAGCATGCCCCATGACCCGAAGCGACATCCGCCTGTCCGTGACCAACGACGACGACGGCGTCCGCGACATCCGCTGGGAGGCGGACGACGCCCCCGAGCCCGGCGAACAACGCGCCACGGCGATGCTGCTGTCGCTGTGGGACGCCGACGCCCGCAACGCGCTGCGCATCGACCTGTGGACGCAGGACATGACGGTCGAGGACATGAACGACTTCTTCTTCCAGACCCTCCTCACGCTCGCCGACACCTACAAGAACGCCACCGGCGACGCCGACCTCATGAGCGACGTCAAGGCGTTCGCCCGCACCTTCGCGGAAAAGGCTTCGGACCGCGAACGCGCCCGCGGCGGCGGCGCGTGAGCCGCCGTCGCCGGTACCGCGCGTTCGCCGTCGCGGCGCTGCTGGCGGCCGCGAGCCTGAGCGCCGCCCCGGCGCAAGCCCTCCCGCGAGGCAACGGCGACGTCGCGCTCGGGACCGACCTCGCCTACGTCGCGGCCGACGGTCGCCTCGCCGTCCGACCCGCCGACGGCGGCCCGCCGACGGCGTTCGGACCCGACGGCGCGACGCACGCCTTCCCCGCCTGGTCGCCGGACGGCGACCGCGTCGCCGCCATCCGCCGCACCGCGGGCGGCGCCAGCGCCGTCGTCGTCGACCCCGTCGCCGCCGACCCGCCCGCCATCTGGTTCGACGAACCCGGCGCCGACGTCATCTACTTCGATTGGCGCGACGACGGCGAGGCGCTCTACCTCCTCGTGAACGACCCCGCCACCGGCTACGCCCTCGTCGAGGCCGGCCCCGACGACGCGACCCGCCTCGCGCGCGGCGCGCCGCTCTTCTGGGACCAGACGCCCGACGGGGACCTCCTGCTCCACGTCGGTGGACCCGGCCCCGCCCGCCTGTTCGGGCTCGACCCCCGCACCGGCGAGGCCACGCCCCCCCTCGCGGAACCCGGCGTCTTCCGAAGCCCCGCGGCTTCGCCCA
>JAVLCF010000053.1:0-8453 GCA_031581195.1 Trueperaceae bacterium
TCCCCCCATGGTGCCCCACGCGGACGCCGGACGGGGCGCCCCCGGCGGCGGGCCGGGAGGGCCTCGGCCGCGCTCGCGGCGCCGCCCACCCCGGCGGGAGGGGCCGCGTAGCGTGCCTCGTGACCGCGCCGACCGACGAGCAACGCCGCGCCGTGGCGCTGGCCGCCTCGGGGCGGGACGGCGCCATCACCGCGCGGGCGGGGACCGGCAAGACCACGACGCTCGAAGCGGCCGCCCACGCGACCGCCCCGACCCCCGCGACGCTCGTGGCGTTCAACCGCGCCATCGCGCGGGAGGCCCGCGCGCGCGTGCCTCGGCACGTGCACGCCACGACCCTGCACGCCCTCGCCTTCCGCGCGGTCGTCGCGCCCGACCCGCGCCTCCGCGCGAAGTTCGAGGCGGCGGTCGCCGGGCCCGCCCCCGCGACGTACGCCGACCTCTTCGGCCTCGACGCGTCCGCACCGGGCACCGCGCGCCACGTCGCGCACCTCCGCGCGGTGCTGCGCACCTTCGCGGCCAGCGCCGACCCCGCCCCCGACGTCGCGCACGTCCCGGCGCCGCTCGCCGCCCGCCTCGCGCGGGAGCTCGGTCCGGAGCGCGCCGCCGTGCGCACCACCTGGCTCGCGCGTCGCGCCGCGCGGGCGTGGGTCCGCATCCTCGACCCCGCCGACCCCGCCCCCCTGGATCACGACGCCTACCTCAAGCTCTTCGCGGCGCGCGGCGGGCCGGTCCCGGGCGAGCTGCTGTTGATCGACGAGGCGCAGGACCTCGCCCCGGTCATGCTGACGCTCCTGGAGGGTCAGGACGCCGTCCGGCTGCTCGTCGGCGACTCCGCCCAACGCATCTACGGCTTCCGCGGTGCGATCGACGCGATGGCGGCCAGCGACGCGCCGCAGGTGCACCTGACCCGCTCGTTTCGCTTCGGTCCCGCCATCGCGGAGGCCGCGCACCGCGTCCTGGCCGTCGTGACGGCGGACCCGCGGCTGACCGGCGCGGGGCCCGACGGGGCGCTGCTGGACGACGGGGACGCTTGCCCGCCGGGCCCTCGGACGGTGCTGTGCCGGACCGGGGCGGGGGTCCTCGACGCCGCCCTCCGCCACGGGGAGGGGGGCGTGCACGTCGTCGGCGGCGTCGCCGGCGTCACGTCGACGTTGCGCGCCGCGCACGCGCTGTGGGCGGCCCGCCACGACCCGGCGGGCGGCGACGGCCCGCGCGTCGCGGGCGTCGCGACGTGGGAGGCGCTCGTTCAGGCCGGCGAGGACGGCGACGCGGACCTCCGTACCCTCCGCCGGCTCGTGGAGCGCTACGGCGCGGACACCCCCGCCGTCGCGGCCGCCCTCGAACGAAGCCACACCCGCCGGGAGCGCGACGCGGCGACGGTCGTCGCGACGATCCATCGCGCCAAGGGCCGCGAGTGGGACCACGTGGCGTTGGGGCCCGACCTGCCCCGCATCGCGGCGTCGCGCGACGCCGTCCGGCGCGCCCCCGACCCGGACGCGGCGCGCAGCGAAGCGAACCTGGCGTACGTCGCCGTGACGCGTGCGCGGCGCACCCTCGACGTCCGCGCCGTACGCGACGAGGTCCGTGCGCTCCTGCTCGGCGCGGAACCGTGACTCAGCGGTGCCAGGCGGCGAGGGCTCCGCAGGCCGCCTCGTAGCCCGCCTCGAGGGCCTCGTCGATGCGGCCGAACTGCTCCACCCCGAACTCGGTGTCGAGCGCCGGTCGGATCAGCACGTCGGGGGGCGTCATCGTGAGGCGCATGCGCGTCACGAGCGCCTGCGGGATGTCGAACGACTTCATGAACAACCCCGTCAACGCCGCGCGTTGCGGCTGCACCCACTCGCGCACGCGCGACCAGGGGCTCTTGTCGCCGTCCAGCGACAGGGTCCGGTCGGGAGGCACCGCGACGTCGACCGCGACCACCGGCCGCCGCGCCAACGTCCGGCCCACGTCGACCGGAAGGTTGTTCAACAACCCCCCGTCGACCAGCAGGCGCCCCTCGTGCTCGATGGGGGCGATCAGGCCCGGCAGCGCGCTCGTGGCCCGCAGGGCGGGCACCAGCGGTCCGTCGCGGAGGATCACCAGTTCGCCGCGCTGCACGTCGACGGCGGTGAGCGACAGCGGGAGGCGCAGGTCCTCGAAGCCGTCGGGGAGGTAGCGGCTCAGGACCGTCGCGATCCCGTCGCCGCCCACGACCCCGCCGACCTCCCCGAAGGCGAGCAGGTCGGCGTAGCGGATCTCGCGCGCCACCGCCTCCATGCGGTCGGCGTCCGCGCCGTGCGCCAGGAAGGCGCCGACGATGCCGCCCATCGAACAGCCGGCGATGGCGTGAACGCGCACCCCGGCCTCCTCCAGCGCGCGAATCACCCCGACGTGGGCCAAGCCGCGCGCGCCGCCCCCGCCCAACACCAGCACGATCTCGTCCATGCCGCACGCTACCGCCCCACCGGCCGCCGCGCACGGGCGTGCGCCCGGGCGGCCGGTGGGGCGGCGCGGCGCCCGCGCCCTCAGGCGGAGGCGGGCGTCTCGCCGGCAGTCGCGTCGGGCGGGACCGCGACGTCCGGCATCGCGCTGCGCGGGAGACGCTGCACGGTCTCGATGCGGACCGCCTCCACGCGGGTCGCGTAGCGCTTCTCGCCGCTCGCGTCGGTCCACGCGTCGTTCACGAGGCGTCCCTCGACGAACGCCGCGTCGCCCTTGGCGAGGTCGCCGGCGGCGAGCGCGACATCGCGCCAGGCGCGGACGTCGACGTAGTGCACCGGCGCATCGCCCCCGCGCGGCGCGCGGTCCTGCACCGCCACGACCAACGCGACGCGTTCGGGACCGTCGCTCGGGCGGGTGAGGTCGGCGTCGCGCGCCAGGTTGCCGAGCACCCGCACGTGGTTCACCGCGTCGCGCAGGCGCGGCTGGTCGCGCGCATCGAACGCCACGGGATCCTCCGGGTCGCGCCCCCCGACGTCCAGGCGCTCGATGCGCGTCCCGATCACGTCGAGGCGGCTGCGGGTCCGACCGTCGTCGTCCGTCCACCGGGCCTGCTCGAGGTGCCCCTCGAGCCAGACCGGTGTGCCGACGCGCAGGTGGTCCGCGACGCGTTCCGCTTGGGCGCCGAACACCGTCGCGCGTTGGTACCAGGGCCGCGTCCGAGGTGCGCCGTCCTCGTCGCGGGCGTGCTCGTCGCCCCCGAGGTCGAGGCGCAGCACGGCGTCGCCCTTCGGGGTGTAGCGAAGGTCGGGCTCGCGCACGAGCGTGCCGATGAGGAGCAGCGAGTTGAGGCCGAGGGCCATGGGGGTCACCTCCGTCGTCCACGTCCGACCCCGCGCCGTCGCCGCGCCCGTGGGCGACGCGGTCCCGGTCCGGCCGAACGCCGGCCGCGGGCGGGACCCCGAGGGTAGGGGGCGCGCCGGAGCGGCGGGGCGCCCGGCGGGAACCGCGCCGACGCGGTCCGCAGCTCCCGCGGAGGGCTGCTAGGCTCTCCGCCATGCTCACGCTGCGGATCTTCGTCGTGTTCGCCTTCGCGCACGTCACGTCGAACTTCGTGCGGCAAGCGAACGCGGTGATCGCCGGGGACCTCCGCCGCGACCTGGCGATGGACCCCTCCGACCTGGGGTGGATGACCAGCCTGTTCCTCCTGGCGTTCGCCGCCGCGCAGGTCCCGCTCGGGGTGGCGTTGGACCGCTACGGCGCGCGCCGCGTCGTCCCGACCCTGATGGCGGTCGCCGTGCTCGGGGCGGTCGCGTTCGCCCTCGGACGCGACGTCGCGACGTTGACCGCGGCCCGCGCCCTCATGGGTCTCGGGACCGCCGGGATCCTCATGGGTGGCCTGAAGGCGTTGTCGGGCGGCCTGTCGCCCCGCCGCTTCGCGTCGGTGTCCGGCGCGCTGGTGGCGGTCGGCTCGTCGGGCGGCCTCCTGGCCGCGACGCCGTTGGCGCTCGCGGCGGACGCGTTCGGGTGGCGCGCGACGTTCCTCGGGGCCGCCGTCGCACTGGCGGTCGCCGCCGTCCTCGTCGCGGTGGGGGGCCGCGCCGCCCCGGTGCCGACCTCGGCCCACGCGGAGGGGCCCGACGGCGGCTTCAAGGCGCTGTTCACCTCCCCCACCTTCCTCCGCGCGTCGTTCCTGGGCCTCGCGACGACCGGCGTGGCGTTCGCCTACCAGGGCCTGTGGGCGGGGCCGTACCTGACGGATGCGGTCGGGCTGGCGCGCGTCCCGACCGGCAACGTCCTGCTGGCGTTCGCCGTCGGGGCGTCGGCGGGCTACCTCGTGCTCGGGGCGCTCGCGGAACGCGTCGGCGTGGGCCGCGTCGCGGGCCTCGCCGGCGCGGTCTTCACCGCCACGCAGCTCGCGTTGGCGTTCGCGCCGGCGGCGGGGGGCGGCCGGCTGGCCGCCCTCTTCGTGCTCCTGGGCGTGGCGGGCGCGGCGTCGGGCCTGCTGTACGCCCTGGTGCGGAGCCACTTCCCCCCGTCGCTGACCGGGCGGGCGGTGACGGGCGTGAACCTGTTCGTGTTCGCCGGCGGCTTCGCCGTACAGGGCCTGCTCGGCGTGTGGCTGGACGCCGGCCTCGGCGGCCACGCGTCGCTGTTCCTCCTCACCGCCGGGCTCGGCGCCGTCGCGACGCTCGTCTTCCTGCCCGAGGCGCGGGGGACGGCCTGAGGCCGGCGTCCCCCGACCCCGCTCGCGCGGGGCTCACCCCTCGGGGTCGGCGACGCGCACCAGCCGTACCTCGCGTTGGGGATAGGGGATGGCGACGTCGGCGGCGTCGAACGCCAGCTTCACGGCCCGCGGGAGCCGCAACGACACCGGGTACAGGTCGTCGGGCGCCGTCCAGGCGCGCAGCCGCACCGTCACGGCGCTGGCCGCGAGCTCGGTGACGTGCACCTCGGGGGCCGGATCCTCCAACACGGCGTCGTCGGCCTCCAGGACCTCGCGCGCGACGCGCAACGCCACGTCGACGTCGCCCTCGTAGGCGACGCCCACCTCCAGGTCGAGACGCCGGCGGGTCGCCTGCGACAGGTTCCGGATGGCGCCGCTCCACACCGCGTCGTTGGGGGGGTAGACCACGACGCCGTCCCACGTCCGCAGGCGGGTCTTGAAGGCACCGACCTCCTCGACGACGCCGCCCACGCCGGCGACCTCGACGGCGTCCCCGACCCGGAACGGCCGGAGGGCGAGGAGCATCGCGCCGGCCGCGACGTTCGAGAGGGTGCTCTGCAGGGCCAGACCGATCGTGAGGCCCGCCGCGCCGAGCAGCGCGACCAGGCTCGCGGTCTGCACCCCGAGCCGCCCGAGGACGGCGACCAGGACGACGGCGAGGACGGCCCAACGCACGGCGCGGGCGGCGAGGTCGGCGACGGGTCCGTGCGCGGTGCGCCGCACGGCGCTCGCCGCGGCGCCGGCGGCGAACCAGCCGGCGACGGCGATGAGGGCGGCGACGGCGAGGGTCGCCGCCCCACCCACCCAGGACGTGGCGAGGGGGGCGTCGAACATGGGGTTCTCCTTCCGGGGTGCGCAGGGCGGACCCCTGCGGGAAGCCTACGTCCTCGCCGGCCGGACCCGACGCAGGGACGTACGCCCCTCAGGGCGCGTCGGTCGGCTCGGGGGCCGCGTCGGGGGTGGGCATCGCGTCGCTGGGGCTCGTCGCGGGGGCGCGGAGGCCGAGCGAGGACTCGGCGATCACGATGCGGACCTCGTCGGGATCCATGAAGCCCTGGCGCCGCGCCAACCCCTCGCGGAACCCCTCGTCGTCGGCGCGGTCGGCGATGGCGCGGAGCGCCTCCACCTCGGCGCGGGCGGCGGCGAGGTCCGCCTCGAGGGCCGCGATCGCCCGACGGTGCCGCACCGTCCGGTCGATCTCCACGATCGTCAAGAAGGCGACCTGCAGCAGGCCGACGACGGCGAACGCCGCCAGCCACCGAAAGCCCCGCCGGGTGGCGGCGTCGTGGGCGGTCGACGACGGGACGTCGGGCGGTCCGTCGGGCATGCCGCGAGTCTACCGGGCGGCGTCGGGCGCCCCGTCGTCGCCGAACAGCGCCCCCTGCCGAGGGCCCGGGTCCGCGACGTCCGGCAACGCGGTCACCGGCCGGTACTCGAGGCCGAGCTCCTCGAGCCGGGTGCGGGCGGGCGCCGTCACCTCCGGCGACGCGAGGATGCCGCGCACCTCCCGCGCGAGCGTCTCGCGCAACCGCGCGACGTAGCGCTGCAACTGCTGGACCGCTTCGTGCGTCGCGCGTCCCCGCTTGAGTTCGACCACCACCAGGCGGCCCTCGACGTCGCGGGCGTACAGGTCGATGCCGCCGACGTCGGTCGGCACCTCCATCTCGACGAGTTCCAGTCCCTCCTCGATGACGTCGGGGTTGGCCGCCAGCGCCCGCTGCATCTGCGCTTCGCTGCCCCGCAGCACCAAGCCGCCCTCGTCGCGAGGCACCGTCGCGACGGCGTAGGCGACGTCGAGGAAGGCGACGCGCACGAGTTCGTGCGGCGTCGCGCGTTCGGCGACGAGGATGGCTCGGCCGTCGTCGGCGAACACCTCGAGACCGTCGACCACCGGTTGCCAATTGAGGGGCTTGATGCCGCGCGCGGCGTGGATCTGCAGGCTGCGGTCGGGTTTGAGCAGGAGCAGGTAATCGCCGGCGTCGGCGCTGCTGGCGGCCCGGCCGTGGTAGACGACCTCCATCTCGCCCGCCACCTGCAGCCAGCGGCCTCCCTCGGCGGTCTCCCGCCGGAAGAACCCGAGCAGGGTCTCGGTATCGGGCTCGAACAACGTCGCGGCGATCACGGGGCCTCCGGACGGGAGGCTACCACCGACCCCCCACGGGGCCGCGCGGTCCCGCGCGGCCCCGTGGGGACGTCGCGGTAGCATGCCGGCATGGGTCGACTCGGAGCGCACGTATCCGTCTCCGGCGGCGCGGACCAGGCGGTGGCGCGCGCCACCGACCTCGGTTGCGACGCCTTCCAGATCTTCGTCAAGAGCCCCAACCGGTGGTCGAACAAGCCGCGTCCCGCCGCCGAAGCGGAGGCGTTCCGGACCGCGCGGGAGGCGAGCGGCCTGCCGGTCGTCGCGCACGCGGGCTACCTGATCAACCTCGCGAGCCCCGACGCGTCGACCCGCGAGAAATCCCGCGCGTCGCTGCTCGACGAACTGCGGCGCTGCGACGCGCTCGGGGTTCCGGGCTTGGTGTTGCACCCCGGCGCCCCGAAGGACGACGGGCGGGAGGTCGGCATCGACCGGGTCGCCCAGGGCCTCGACGCGGTGTACGCCGACCTCGGGGCGTCGGACGTCCGCGTCCTGCTCGAGAACACCGCGGGGCAGGGCAGCACCCTCGGCGTGGACGTCGCCGAACTCGAAGCGATCCGCGGGCGCCTCGACGCGCCGGAGCGGACCGGCGTGTGCCTCGACACCTGCCACGCCTTCGCCGCCGGCATCGACCTGCGCGACGAGGACGCCTACGAGCGCCTCGTCGGCGAGGTCGCCGACGGGCCGGGCCTGGCGGCGGTGGGGGCGTGGCACCTCAACGATTCGGCGTTCCCGCTCGGCCAGCACCGCGACCGGCACGCGAACGTCGGCGACGGCGAGATCGGCGTGGAGGCGTTCGCGCGGCTCCTCCACGACCCGCGCTTCGCGGACGTGCCGATGACCCTCGAGACCCCCCTCGGGGACGACGGCCAGGGTCACGCCCGCGATCTGGCGACGTTGCGGTCGCTGAGCACGCCCGCCGCCGACTGACGCGTCAGTCGGCGTCCACCCCGTAGCGTCCCCGCTGGTAGAGGAGCGGCGCGCCGTCCTGGACGGCGGCCGCCTCGACCTCGCCGACGAACAACGTGTGGTCGCCGGTGACGACGCGATCGACGATGCGGCAGCCGAGCTGGACGAGGGCGCCGGTGAGCACCGGCGCGCCGGCGGCGTCCTCCCACGCGAGGGGCGGGTCGACGTCGCGACCGGCGAAGCGGTCGGAGATCGCGCGCTGGTCGGCGGCGAGGACCGACACGCCGTAGCGCTCGACCGCGTCGAGGGCGGCGTGCGCGCCGGCGCCGCGATCGATCGACACGCCCACGAGGGGCGGCTCGAGCGACAGCGAGGTGAAGGCGTTGACGGTGATGCCGCGAGGCCCGTCGGGCGTATGCATCGCCGTGATCGTCACTCCGGTCGCGAAGCGGCCCAGCGCGTCGCGGAAGGTCTTCGCGTCCATGGGGTTCCCTTCCCGCGCCACGGCGTGCCCGCGCGGCGCACCGGGCCAAGGTACCCCCGACCGCCGGGCCGCGGTGTGGTCCCGGCGCCACGCTGGGCGGCCCCCGGGCGTGCGGTGCGCACCGGGGTAGGCTCGCGCGCATGAGCGACGCCGCCGCCCCCACCGCACCCCGCGCCGACGCCCCCGACGTCCCGCCGCTCCGGCGCCTGTGGCGGTACGCCGGGGGGTACCGCCCCCGGATCCTGCGCGCCGCGACGTTCAGCGTCCTGAAC
>JAVLCF010000053.1:8553-16178 GCA_031581195.1 Trueperaceae bacterium
GTTCGACCTGGCCCCGCCGTTCCTGATCGGCGTCGCGGTCGACAGCGTCGTCGGGGGGGACGGGTCGTGGTTGGGCCGGACGTTCGGGATCGGGGCGCAGGAGCAACTGGCGGTCCTGGCCGCCGCGACGTTCGTGGTGTGGGCGCTCGAGTCGGTGACCGAGTACGTCTTTCAGGTGCAGTGGCGCGGCCTCGCGCAGGCGCTGGAGCACGACCTGCGGTGCGAGACGTACGACCACGTCCAACGCCAGGGGGTCGGCCTGTTCGAGCGGCGTACGACCGGCGGCCTCATGAGCGTGCTCAACGACGACGTCAACCAGCTCGAGCGCTTCCTGGACGTCGGGGCGAACGAGGTCCTGCAACTCGTGACGACCGTCGCGCTGCTCGGCGCGTTCTTCTTCGTCGCCGCGCCCGGCGTCGCCTGGTTGGCGTTCCTGCCCATCCCGCTGATCGTGTGGGGGTCGCTGCGCTTCCAGCGGCGCATGGCGCCGCGCTACGCCGCGGTGCGCAGCGAGGTCGAGGCGATCAACCAGGACCTCGCGAACCACCTGGCCGGCATCGCGGTCATCAAGAGCTTCACGGCGGAGGACCGGGCGGCGGAGCGGATCGCGGCGGGATCGCGGCGCTACCTGGCGGCGAACGAACGCGCGATCCGGATTTCGTCGGCGTTCGTGCCGCTCATCCGCATGGCGATCGTCGTGGGGTTCATGGCGACGCTCGTGTGGGGCGGCACGCTGGCGATCGCCGGGGGGATCAGCGTCGGGATCTACAGCACGCTGGTGTTCATGACGCAGCGCTTGTTGTGGCCGCTCACCCGCCTCGGCCAGACGTTCGATCTCTACCAACGCGCGATGGCGTCGACGCGCCGGATCTTCGCGTTGCTCGACGTCGACGCCGCCCTCCGCGACGGGCTCGACCCGCTGCCCGCCCCCGCCGCGGGGGGGCCGGCGGGCGGCCCCGCCCCCCGGGCGATGGCGCTCGAGGGCGTGCACTTCGCCTACCCGGGCGGCGCGCCGGTGCTGCGCGGGCTCGACCTGGCGTTCCCGGCCGGCACGACGACCGGCGTGGTGGGGGCGACGGGGGCGGGCAAGTCCACCCTCGTGAAGCTCTTGTTGCGCTTCCACGATCCCGACGCCGGGCGCGTGACGCTCGACGGGGCGGACCTGCGCGCGCTGGCGCGGACCGACGTGCGGCGCGCGATCGGTCTCGTCTCGCAGGACGTCTACCTGTTCCACGGGTCGGTGCGCGAGAACCTGGCGGTCGGCCGGCCCGGCGCGGACGACGCCGCCCTGTGGGCGGCGCTCGACCGCGCGGAGGCCGCCGACTTCGTCGCGGCCCTCCCGCGCGGCCTCGACACCCGCGTCGGGGAGCGCGGCCACACCCTCTCGGGCGGTCAGCGGCAACGCCTGTCGCTGGCGCGGGCGCTGCTGAAGGACCCGCCGGTCCTGATCCTCGACGAGGCGACGAGCGCGGTGGACAACGAGACCGAGGCCGCCATCCAACGCTCGCTTCGGACCGTGACGGAGCACCGCACCACGATCGTGATCGCCCACCGGTTGTCGACGATCCGGCACGCCGACGCCATTCACGTGCTCGAGGGCGGCCGCCTCGTCGAGTCGGGCCGGCACGAGGCGTTGCGGGCGCGTGGCGGGACGTACGCCGGCCTGTGGACGGTGCAGACGGGGGCGGCCGGCGCGTGAACGACGACCTGGCGCCCCCCACCGACGTCGAGACGTTCTTCCGTTCCGATCTGCGCGCCGGCACCATCACGCGGGTCGAGGCGTTCCCAGGCGCGCGCATCCCCGCCTGGAAAGTGTGGGTGGACCTCGGTCCGCAGCTGGGCGTGCGCACCTCGAGCGCTCGGATTACCGACCTGTACGGCGCGGAGGACCTGGTCGGGCGGCAGGTCGTCGCCCTCGTGAACGTCCCGCCGCGGCGCATCGGGCCGTTCCTCAGCGAGTGCCTCGTGACGGGCTTCGACACCCCCGAGGGGGTGGTCCTGACGAGCGTCGAGCGGCCCGTCCCGAACGGCACGCGCCTGTACTGAGTCCGGGGGGACGGCGCGTGGGGGTCGGCACGCGGGGCGCGACGTACGACCGGTCGCCCGTTCGCCGCGCCGTCGTCTATCGTAGGGCGTCCCCAGCCGGGGGACGTTGGGAGCCTCCATGCCGACCGTGCACCTGCTCGGGACCGGGGCCGTGCGCAGCGACCCCGACCGCACCACCACCATGCTCGCCGCGGAGAACGACGCCGGCGCGATCCTCATCGATTGCGGCGGCGACGTCGCGCCCCGCCTCGAGGCGGTCGGGATCGACCCGACGCACCTCGAGGCGTTGATCGTGACGCACGAGCACGCCGACCACGTCGCCGGCCTTCCCCTCCTCATGGAGCGGATCTGGCTGATGGGGCGGCGCGCGCCGCTGCCGGTTTACGGCATCGCGCCCGCCCTCGCGCAGGTGGAGCGCGTGCACGACGCCTTCGACGTCGAGGCGTGGGAGGGCTACCCCGGGCTCGAGCTGCACGAGGTCGACCTCCGGGCCGGCGCGCATGTCCTCGAGCGCGCCGGCTGGCGCGTCACCGCGGCGCCCGGGACGCACGCCGTGCCCAGCGTCGGGCTGCGCCTCGAGGACGTCGCCAGCGGCCGGGTGCTCGGCTACAGCGGCGACACGGCGCCCGATGCGCGCATCACCGACCTCGTGCGCGGCGCGGACCTCCTGCTGCACGAGGCGACCGGCGAGGGGCCGGTCCATACCGGCGCGGCGCAGGCGGCGCAGGTCGCGATCGACGCGGACGTCGGCCGCTTGGTGCTGGTGCACGTCCCCCCGCGCGACGTGCGCGCCGCCGACGTCGCCGCCGCCCAGGCGGCGTTCCCGGGCGCGACGGTCGGCGAGGAGTTGCAGCGCCTGACGTTCTGACGTCGGCCGCGGGCGCGCCTCCGGCCGGTCACTCCAGGTAGGTGTAGCCGACGAGCTCCGCGGCGTACAGCGCCCGGAGGCGCGACGCGGCCTCGTCGCTCACGCCCGCACCGAGCCGGGCCGCTTCGTCGATCTCCGCGCCGAGCGCGGCGAGCAATTCGTCGGTTTCGTACCCCATGTTCTCGATGACGCGGCGCGCCTTCTGCCCGGGGACGGTCCGCTCGATTTCGAAGGTGTCCGCCCCCGTCAGGCGCACGTGCGCCTCCGCCATCCGGCCGAACAGGTTGTGGGCGTTGGCGAGCACGTCCTGGTACCCGCCGACGAGGAAGAACCCCAGCAGGTAGCGCCCGCCGGGCGTCACGTCGTGGACCGGGAGGGTCGGGCCGACGTCGTGCCGCCCGACGAACGACTGGATGCGGCCGTCGGAATCGCAACTGATGTCCGCCAACGTCGCGCGGCGGGTCGGGGGCTCGTCGAGGCGCGTGAGCGGGACGACCGGGAACGGCGAGCCGAGCGCCCAGTGGTCGGGCAGGGTCTGGAACAGGCTGAAGTTGACGACGTACGTGTCCGCCAGCCGGTCGGGCAGTTCGTCGAACGGCTCCGGGGCGTAGTCGAGGTCGGCGACGACGTCGGCGATCGCAGCGAGGATGCGGCCGTAGGCGCGCTCGACGTGCGCGCGTTCGGCGAGCCCGAGGTAGCCGAGGTCGAACAGCTGGTGCATCGTCGCCTTGTTGGAGACCGCTTCGTTGTACACCCGCCGGTAGGCGTCGGGCCCGACGTCCGCCAGGAGCGCCTCCATGTCGGCGACGAGGGGGTGGGGGTCGCCGGGGAGGGGCGGCAGGTCGACCGGGTCGCGGGTGGGCCCGATGGCGTCGACGACCGGCGCGACGACGACGGCGTGGTGCGCCGTCAACGCCCGCCCCGATTCGGTCACGAGGCGGGGGTGGGCGACCCCCGCGTCGTCGCACACCTCCGCCACGGTCGTCACGAGCGCTTCGGCGTACTCCGACAGCCCGTAGTTCGCCGAGGCGGGCGTCGCCGTCTTGGAGCCGTCGTAGTCGACCGCGAGGCCGCCCCCGACGTTCAGGTAGCGCGGTGCGGTACCTTTCCGCGCGAGGTGGGCGTACACCTGCGCCGCTTCGCGCACCGCGACGCGGATGGCGTGCACGTCGGGGACCTGGCTCCCGACGTGGGTGTGGAGCATCACGAGGGCGTCGGCCATGCCGGCCGCCTCGAGGCGTGCGACGACGGCGGCGACCTCGCCGGCGGTGAGGCCGAACTTCGCGTCGTCCCCCCCGGACGACGCCCACGTCCCGCTCCCGGCGGCGTGGAGTTTGAAGCGCACCCCGATCGCCGGTCGGACGCCCATCTCCCGCGCGATGCGGAGGACCCGATCGAGCTCCCCGACCTTCTCGAGGGTCAACACGACGTGCTTGCCGAGCGCCCGGCCCCACAGCGCCAGGCGCACGAAGTCGTCGTCCTTGAAGCCGTTGCATTGGATCAACGCGTCGGGGTGGGTGTCCTGCACCAACACCAGCGCGAGCTCCGCCTTGCTGCCGGCTTCGAGGCCGGTGCGCCAGCGTGCGCCGGCGCCGGCCAGCGTCTCGACGACGACGCGGCGTTGGTTGACCTTGATCGGGTAGACGCCCTGGTACCCGCCGCGGTACCCGGTCGTCGCCATGGCGGCCTCGAAGGCCTCGTGGACGCGCGCGAGGCGGTCCTCGAGGATCTGGGGGAAGCGCAGGATCGTAGGCAGGGGGCGTCCGTCCGCCTCGAGGTGGTCGACGACGTCGGCGAGGGCGACCTCCGCCCCCGCGACGCGGACGCGCAGCGCGCCGTCCTCGCCGACCCGCAGGTACCCCGCCGACCAGGCGTCGACGCCGTACGGCGCGCCGGGCGCATCGTCGCGCACGCCGCTGCGAACCGTGTCGCGGTCGGCGTCGGGGGCGGGGGGCGGAGGGGCGACGTCGGCGTGGGCGGGTCCCGGCACGGCCGAACACGCTAGCATGCGCGGGCCGGGGGTCACCCCCGCCCGGAGTCCCGTGCCCAGCGACGCATCTCCCCTCCCCACCCGGTCCGAAGCGGCGACGCCTCGCGCGGCCGGCTTCGCGGTGCCCAGCGACGCGGACCCGCACGCCGCGACGTGGACCGCGTGGCCGCACGGCGAGGCGCGGTGGGAGGGCATGCTGGGCGCGGTCCGGACCGCGTTCGCGGCGTTCGCGGCCGCCGTCACGCGGTTCGAACCGCTGGTGCTGCTCGTCGCGAACGAGGCGGTGCGGCGCGACGCCCGCGAGCACCTGCGCGCGGCGGGGGCGGCGACGGAGGCGGTCCACCTGCTCGAGGTGCCGTACGACGACGTGTGGCTGCGCGACCAGGGCCCGACGTTCCTGCGCGGTGCGGACGCCACCCGGGCGATCCTCGATGCGCGCTTCGACGGGTGGGGGGGACGCTACCCGAGCGCCCGCGATGCGGCGCTGCCGGCGCGCGTCGCGGAGGCGCTCGGGGTGCGTCGCTTCGCCGCCGACCTGGTGCTCGAGGGGGGCGCGGTGGAGATGGCGTCCGACGGGACGGTGCTGGCGACGCGCACGTCGCTGCTGGGCGACGTCCGCAACCCCGGTTGGGACGCCGCGCGGACCGAGGCGGCGCTGCGCGACCAGGTGGGCGCGGAGCGGGTCGTGTGGCTCGAGGGGGGCCTGGTGGACGACCACACCGACGGGCACGTCGATACCGTCGCGCGTTTCGTCGGCCCCGACGCGGTCGCCCTGGTGGTGCCCGACGCGGACGACGCCGCCAACGGGGCGGCCGCGCGGGCGAACCGCGCGGCCCTCGCGGCCGCTGCGACGGCCGACGGGCGGCCGTACGCGGTGCACGCCCTGCCCCTGCCCCTCGACCGCCGCCCCCACGGCGGCGTGCGCCCGCCGCGCACCTACGCCAACTTCGTGCTGGTGAACGGCGGGCTGCTGATGCCGACGTACGGCGACCCTCGCGACGACGTCGCGGCGGACGTCCTGGCGGCGGCGTTCCCGGACCGGACGGTCGTCGGCGTGCCGGCGGACGCGCTCGTGACGGGGGGCGGCGCGTGGCACTGCGTGAGCACGCCCGAGCCGTTCGGGCGCGACGGCGTCCCCCTGGTGGCGGGTGGGGCGCCGTGAGCGGCGGGCGGACGCTGGATCTGGCCGTCGTCCAGATGGCCTGCGCGGGCCCGCGGGAGGCGAACCTCGACGCCGCGGAGGCGCTCGTGCGCCGCGCGGCGGCGGAGGGCGCCCAGGTGGTGCTGCTCCCCGAACTGTTCGAGGGGCCGTACTTCCCGCAGACCGAACGCGAGGCGGCGTTCGACCTCGCCGCGCCGCTGGACGGCCACCCGACGGTGGCGCGGTTCGCCGCGCTCGCGGCGGAGCTGGGCGTGGTGCTGCCGCTCAGCGTCTTCGAGGCGGCCGGGCCGGCGTACTACAACACCGTCGTGATGCTCGACGCCGACGGCGCCCGGCTCGGGACGTACCGCAAGGCGCACGTGCCCGACGGGCCCGGCTACGAGGAGAAGTACTACTTCGCGCCCGGCGACACCGGGTTCCGGGTGTGGTCGACGGCGGCGGGACGGATCGGCGTGGGGATCTGTTGGGACCAGTGGTTCCCCGAGGCGGCCCGCGCGATGGCGCTCGCCGGCGCGGAGCTGCTGCTCTACCCGACCGCCATCGGCTCCGAACCGCCGGAGGCGGGCGACGTCGACACGCGCGCCCCGTGGCGGCGGGTGATGGTCGGGCACGCCGTCGCGAACGTCGTGCCGGTCGCGGCGGCGAACCGCGTGGGCGTGGAGGACGCGCTTCGCTTCTACGGCTCGTCGTTCGTCACGGGACCGTTGGGCGACGTCCGGGCGGAGGCGGACGAGACCGAAACGACGGTGCTGCACGCGCGCCTCGACGTCGACGCCGCCCGGCGCCTCCGGGCGGGCTTCGGATTCTTCCGCGACCGGCGGCCGGAGTTGTACGGCGCGTTGCGGACGCGCGACGGCGTCACGCCGGTGCCGGGCGCGGACGGGCGCGACGGGCCGGACTAGCGCCGGCCGGGGAAGGCCGGCATCGCGCCGGCCCCAAGGTCGTGCAGGCGGGCGGCGGCGACGTCGATCGCGACGACCCGCGCACCGTTCGGCCCCTGCAGGGGCAGCGCCAGCCACCGCCCGTCGGGCGACCAGGTGGCGTGACTGCGGGCGTACTGATCGAAAAAGGGCACGTACTGCGCCAGGAAGTTCGCGCTCGGGGCCACCTCGCCCAGCCAGGTGGTCTCCGCCGCACCGACGTCGACGACGCCCAGGCGGAAGGCGGGACCGTCCTGCACGAGGCGGCTCGCGACGCGGCGGGTCGGTCCGGCCTGCGCGACGCGGCCGCCGCCGGGGCCCGAGACCGCGAGGACCGCGACGCGGTCGCCGGTGGGCGCCCACCAGAAGGCGACGACGGTGGCGTCGGTCCACGGCTCGAACAGGCCCGTGGCGGCGTCCAACCCCCCGAGCGGTCCGAAGGCGTGCGGTTGGTCGGTGACGGGGCGCAGCAGCGCCAGCTGGTCGCGGTCGGGGGCCCAGGCGAACGCGGCGACGCCGACGTGCCCGAGCTCGCGACGCGATCCGTCGGGCGCGTCGGTGGGCTCGACGACGACGCGGCGGACGTCGCCGGGCGCGCGTTCGGCGTACGCCCGCCAGTCGCCGCTGGGCGAAGCCGCG
>JAVLCF010000054.1 GCA_031581195.1 Trueperaceae bacterium
CGGGCGCCGGTAGCGCCCCGACCGGTGCGCCCAGGCGTCGAACGCCAGCGTCGCGAACGGCGGGAGGGTGGCGAGGAACCCCAGCGCGTACGTCCCCGGACCCCAGCGGCGGGCGACGCCGACGCCCAACCCGAGGGCGAGGAAGGCGATCACCAGACCGCCGTGGGCGCTGCCGAAGAGGAACACCAGCCGGTCGCCGAGCGCCTCGTAGCGGGGGACGCCCCGCTCGAGCGCCATGCCGGTCAGCAGCCCCGCCCAGGAGACCGCCTCGAGGTGGGCGATCGCGCGGAAGCCGGTGAGGAGGGCGGGGGCGTCCAGGACGGCGCGCATGGCGCAGAGGCTAGCACCGCGCGGTGCCGCGGGCGCGCCCCTGGGCGTCAGGGGAGGGGGACGTCCTCGCCGTCGAGCGCGAGGCGGGGCCCGACGACGACGGCGTCGGCGTGGTAGCCGACGTCGTTCGTCCCTCCGAACGTCACGTCGTTGCCGACCGCGACGTGCACGGTGCCGGTGACCTTCTCGTCGAGCAGGGTGTTGCCCTGCAGCGTCACGGTGTCGTTCATGCCGATGCCGAACTCCGCGAGGCGGCGGGCGCCGGGACCGTGCCGCTCGAGGATCGCCTCGAGCTCGGCGGCGCGGGGGCCCTCGACCGCGCGGATCGCGCCCGCCTCGTAGCGCACGACGAGCGGCGCGTCGAGGAGGCCCAAGCCGGGCCAGGAGCCGTTGACGACCAGCGTCCCGTCGCCGACGCCGTCGTCGATGCCGCACGCCGCTTCGCCGGCGGGGAGGTTCCCGACCTGGCCGGGGGCGTGGTAGCGGCCGGTCTCCATCATGCCGCGCTGACCGGCGACGGCGAAGGTCAGGTCGGTCCCGTCCTCGCTCGTGAGGCGCACCTCGCGGGCGGCCTCGAGGCGCGCGGCGTACGCCGCGGCGCGCTCCGCGACGACGTCGTAGTCGGCGAGCAGGCCGGCGGCCAGCTGCGCTTCGGTCAGGTCGGAGTTCGTCGCGATCCGCGTGCCGGCCCGCGCCGCGCCGCGCACCCCGTCGGTGTGGGTGTAGGAGCGGCGCGTCGAGATCAACGCCGCGTCGACGGCGTGCAGGGTGGCGACGTGGTCGTCCGGAAGTTCGTAGGTGGGCTCGCCGGGCAGCGGCAGCCGAAGGGTCTCGACCTCGTGCAGGGGTGCGGCCGCCTCGATGGCGTCGGCCAGGTCGTCGCGGCCGGGCGCGAGGACGAGCGCGAGGCGCTCGCCGGCCTGCAGGGCGAAGTTGGCGCGGATCAGGTTGTCGGCGGCGTGGGGGAGCGAGGACGTCATGGAAGGAACCTCCGGATTCCGGTATGGTGGACGGGACGTTCAAGGCATTGAACTTTGCGGAAGGCGGATCGCCTTCGATGCGAAGGGGAACGGACGACGCGATGGACGAAGCGAACCTGGGACGGCGACTGCGCGCGGTGCGCCACGCGCGGGGGCAGACCCTCGCCGAGGTCTCGACGTTGTCGGGCCTGTCCCGCTCGTTTTTGTCGATGCTCGAGACCGGCAAGACGAACGTCTCGGCGGAGAAACTGCAGCGCCTCGTGCGGGTGTACGACCTCACCCTCGACGACGTCCTGCCGAGCGAGACCTCGAAGGGCCTGGCGCAGATCGTGCGGGCGGGCGACGGCGCCCGCCTCACCGGGTTCCGTGGCGGCATCGAGGGGCGGCTGTTGGTGCGCGACATGCAGCGCCGCATCCAACCGGTCCGCCTGGTCCTGCCCCCCGGGGCGGAGCACCGCAACGACGAGGGGCACGCCGGCGAGGAGTTCCTCATGGTGTTGGAGGGGACGGTCGTGTTCGAGCTCGACGACGTCCCCGCGGAACGCCTCGAGGTCGGCGACAGCGCCTTCTACCCCTCCGCGCTGGCGCACGCCTACCGCAACGACGGCGACGCGCCGGCGGTGCTGCTCACGATCAGCGTCCCCAACACCTGGCTTCACTCCTGATCCCCCGCCGGCGCCTGCGGCGCGCCGGCGACGCCGCCCGCCGGTGCGGCGGGGGGTCGCGCGGGACGGATCGCGCCCCGCACCTGCACGAGGGCGAGCCCGGCGACGAGGATCGCGACGCCGGTCCACTGCACCCACGTGTGGCGCTCCCCGAAGATCAACGCGCCCCAGAGGATCGTGAGCATCGGCTGGAGCAGCAACAGCATGCCGACCTCCAGCGTCGGGAGGCGCCGCAACGCCGGCGTGATCGCCAGCCACCCCCCCACCTGACTCACGAGCGCCAGCGCCGCGAGCCAGACGAACGCGTCGGCGGGCACGCGCACCGCGAAGGCGGGGTCGGCGGGGGACAGCGCCCACGTCGTGGCGGCCGCCGCGAACGTCACCAGCACCAGCGCGGCGAGGGGGGAGGGGAGGCGGCGGCTGGCCTCCCGGAAGCTCAGCAGGTACGTCGCGTTCGCCGCGGCGGTCGCGAGGCCGAGCCCCGCCGCCCAGCCGGGACGCGCGATCGTGGTGGGTTCCCCGACGACGCCGGCGATCATCGCCACCGCGACCAACAGGACCGGGAGGAGGGCCAGGGTGAGGGCGGTCGGGCGTTCGCCGTGCAGCCACCAGGCGATCACCCCCACCAGGACCACCTGCAGGTTCCCCATCAGGGTCGACAGGCCGGCCCCGGCGACCGCGATGTTGACGTGCCAGACGGTGACGTTCAGCGCGAAGATCGCGCCGGTCGCGAGCGCGAACCGCACGCCCGCCGCCGACCAGGCCGGCCCGCCCGCGCGGGGCAGCAGCCCGCGCGCGGCGGCGAGCGCCAGCAGGACCGGCGCGGCGAGCGCGGTCCGGTAGAACGTCGCGGTGGTCGCCCCGACGTCGGCCAGCCCGACGAAGATGGCGGAGAAGGAGATGCCGACGACGCCCAGCAGCGCGACGGCGCGCGTCACGCGCCGTCCTTGAGGCGCCGGTCGAACACGTCGCGCAGGCCGTCGCCCAGGAGGCTGAAGGCCAACACCGTCAGGGTGATCGCGACGCCGGGGAACAGCGTCACGTGCGGCGACGTGCGGATCACCTCGCGGCCGACGCTGAGCATCCGCCCCCAACTCACGTCCGGCGGTTGCGTCCCGAGGCCCAGGAACGACAGGGCGGCTTCGGCGACGATGGCGGTGCCCATGCCGAGCGTCGCGAGGACGAGGGCGGGCGCCCACGCGTTCGTGACGACGTGGCGCACGAGGATGTGGACGTGCCCGCCGCCCAGGGCGCGGGCGGACTCCACGAACTCCTGTTCGCGGAGCGCCAACACCTCGCTGCGCACGACGCGCGCCATCGTGGGGATGCGCACGACGGCGATCGCCAGCATGGCGTTGACGATGTTCGGGCCCAACGCCGCGACGATCGCGATCGCCAGCAGGATCCCGGGGAGCGCCAGCAGAACGTCCATGAAGCGCATGATCACGTCGTCCACGAGCCCCCCGAGGTACCCCGCGACCGCGCCGAGCACCACGCCGAACACCAGGCTGAGGCTGGTGGCGAGGAAGCCGACCATCAACGACACGCGCGTCCCGATGATCAACCGCGAGAGGATGTCGCGGCCGAGCGCGTCCCCGCCGAGCACGAACTCGGTGTTGAGGGCCCCGTCGACCCAAAGGCCGCGCGGCGGCTCGTAGCGGGTCCACAGGTCCTGGGCGTAGGGATCCATCGGCGTCAACCACGGCGCGAACGCCGCGACGACGACGAAGAGCGCGATCAGCACGCCCCCCACCATCACGTTCGGGTTGCGCGCCAGGCGGCGCAAGAGACGTCGGCGCGGGTGCGACCGGGTGGTGCCCGCGGTGGCGGCGTCAGTCATAGCGGATCCTCGGGTTGATCAGGCCGTAACTGAGGTCCACGATCAGGTTCACGAACACGAACACCACCGCCAGCATGAGGATGCTGCCCTGCACGACCGGGAAGTCGCGCTGGGCGATGGAATCGACGATCAGGCGCCCGATGCCGGGCCAGGCGAACACCGTTTCGGTGACGATCGCGCCGCCCAACAGGAAGCCGAACTGCAGGCCGACGACCGTCACGACCGGCAGGATGGCGTTGCGCAGGGCGTGCCGCACCGTCACGACGGCGCGCCGGACCCCCTTCGCGCGGGCGGTGCGGACGTAGTCGAGGCCCAGCACCTCGAGCAGCGAGGAGCGGGTCATGCGGGTGATGATCGCCATGATGCTGGTCCCGATCGCGAGGGACGGCAGCAGGAGGTGCCGCGCCGCGTCGCCCAGCGGGCCCCAGCGGAACTCGGTGACGCCCAGGCCGAGCGCCTCGAGGACGCCCGGCCCCCGCCCGAAGGCGGGGATCCAGCCGACGTTCGCCGCGACGGTGGAGAGCAAAATAAGGCCGATCCAGAAGTTCGGGGCGGCGACCCCGACCAACGCCAACCCCATGCTGGCGAGGTCGATCGGCGAGTTGCGCGTGACCGCCGCCAGCACCCCGAGGGGGATGCCGATCGCGACGGCGAGGATCAACGCGACGACGGCCAGCTCGAGCGTCGCCGGGAGGCGTTGCGCGACGAGCTCGATCACCGGCGTGCCGGAGCGGATCGAGTCGCCCAGATCGCCCTGCACCGCCGCCGCCATCCAGCGCACGTACTGCACCGGAAGCGGTTCGTCGAAGCCGTACAGCTCCGTGAGGCGCTGGACGTCCTCGGGGCGGGCCTGCTCGCCGAGCATGATGCGGATCGGGTCGCCCGGCGACAGGTGGACGAGGAGGAACACGATCACCGAGACGCCGAGCAGGGTGATCGCGAGCGAGATCAGGCGTTTGAGGACGTAGCCGGTGATGCCCATGAGCGAGGGTCCCGTTGGCCGGCGGGGGCCGGACGAGGACCGCCGGCCGGCGCCCGGGTGGGGCGCGACGGCCGGCGGTCGGGGCGTGCGGGGGTCAGTCGGTGATCTCGACGAGGTGCAGGTTCGCGAAGGTGGCGCTCGAGTACGGGTGCGCCTCCCAGCCCTCGACCGCGGCGCGGCTCAGGGCGACCTCCTCGCTGTGGTTGATGAAGGCGAACGGCGCGTCGTCCATCAACACCCGCTGGGCCTCCTGGTACGTCGCGATGCTCTCGTCGCTCCCGGGCGGCAGCCGCCGGCCCTCGTCGAGCAACGCGTCGAGCGCGGGGTTGCCGTAGGCGGTGAAGTTCGATCCGCCCTCGCTGTGGAACAGCTCGTACATCGCGTAGTTCGGGTCGACGTTGCCGCTCCAGCCGATCAGGAACAGGTCGTAGTCGGTGCTGTCGAGCAGGCGGTCGATGAACGCGCCGAACTCCTCGATGATGATCTCGATCTCGACGCCGATCTGCGCCGCCTCGAACTGCAGGATCTCCGCCATCAACGGCCGGACCGGGTTCTCGTTCGTGTGCAGGCGGACCGACAGCTGGTCCACGCCGGCCTCGGCGAGGAGCTCCGCGGCGCGCTCGGGATCGTACGGGTACGTCTCCGCGTCGGGCTCGAAGTAGACGCTGCTCGGCGCGATCGGGCCGGTCCCGACGCTGCCGACGCCCTCGAGGATGCGGTCGACGATGCCCTCGCGCGGGATGAGGTGGCTGATCGCCTGGCGGACGCGGGCGTCGCCGAGCTCCGGGTGCTCGGTGTTGAACGCGACGTACTGGTGGCCGAGCCCGTCGACGCGCTGGACGTCGATCGCGTCGCTCGCCTCGACGTTCTCGAGCTCGCTGCGGACCGGCTGGCCGTAGTACAGGTCGATCTCGCCCGACTCGAGCGCGATGAGGCGGGTGGTGTCCTCGATGATGGGGCGGAACTCGACCCGGTCGACCTTCGGCGCGCCGCCCCAGTAGTCCTCGTTGGCCTCGAGGACCATGCGGTCGTCGCGCGCCCACGATTCGAAGACGAAGGGGCCGGTCCCGACCGGGGCGCTGCCGAAGTCCTCGTTCTCGCCGAGGTCGGCGGGCACGATGTGGAGCCGCGCGATCGAGTTGAGGATGAAGGCGTTGTCGCCGGTCAGGTCGAAGCGGACCGTGGAGTCGTCGAGGATCTCGACGTTCGTGATGTCCTCGTACAGCGCCGGGTTGGCGGCGGGGTTGTCGGGGTTCAGCATCCAGTCGAACGTGTACTTCACGTCCTCGGCGGTGAACGGCTCGCCGTGGTGGAACTCGACGCCCTCGCGCAGCTCGAAGGTGATGCTGCTGCCGTCCTCGGCGAAGCTCCAGGAGGTCGCCAGGCGCGGCTGGTAGCTGAGGTCGGTGTCGAAGATCAACAGCGGCTCCATGATGGCGTACATCCGCTGGTAGCTGTAGACGTCGTACGTGATGCGCGGGTCGAGGTCGGACGCCTCGGCGACGGTACCGATCGTCAGCGTGGACTGCGCCTGGGCGGACCCCAGGGCGAGCAGGCCGGCGAGGATCAGGGCGAGCGGGGCGGAGAAGAGCTTGGTCACGACTACCTCCAGGAAACGGGTCGGGCGGGCGTCGGGGCGGCGAACCTCGGGGCGGGGTCGGGGGCGGAGGGCGGCGGGCGGCGTCAGACGAGCGGGAAGCGCGTCGGGGGGTGGCTGAGGACCTCGTGGCCGTCCTCGGTGACGAGGACGTCCTGTTCGTGGCCGACGGGGGGGCCGTCGACGCCGGTGCGACCGTGGACGACCGGTTCGACGGTGTACACCTCGCCGGCGCGGATCGCGGGCTTGCCGCGCTCGCCGTAGCGGGCGTTGAGGGGGGCGAGGGTGGTGCCGCCGTCGTGCACGGCGCGCCCGATCTGATGCCCGAGCGCGTGGGTGTAGGCGGGGATGCCGTTCGCTTCGAGGTGCTCGCGGGCGATGCGGTCGAGCTCCCAGCCGGCGACGCCGGGCTTCATGGCGTCGATCGCCTTCATCATCGCGTCGTGCCCGGTGCGGAAGCGGTGCTCGATCTCCGGCGGCGCGGCGGTTTCGCCGTCGCGGCGGACGTACCAGGCGCGCTGGATGTCGCTGGTGTAGCCCTCGACGTAGACGCCCATGTCGACGACGACGGTGTCGCCGGGCGTGAGTTCGGCGTCGCTGGCGGGCCGGTGCCCCATGCCGACGTGGCCCACCATGACGTTGGCGCCGTCGCCGAACGAGTGGGTGACGCCGTAGTGCCGGTGGCGTTCCTTGACGAACGCCGCGACCTCGCGCTCGGTGCGTCCCGCGCGGAGGAACTCCCCGACCTCGTCGAGGACGGTTTCGGTGATGCGCACCGCCTCGCGGAGGCGGCGGAGCTCCTCGGGGGTCTTGAGGGCGCGGAGGTCGGCGAGCGCGGTCGGGGCGGGGCGGAGGCGGGCGTCGAACGGCTCGACCGGGAGGATCGTGCCGAGCTTGTGCAGCATCCCGACGCTGAGCCCGTCGGCGAGCGGGTCGGCGGTCGAGGCGTTCACGGCCACCGTCGTCGGGGCGACGTCCTCGAGGAGGGTGCGGAGCGGCTCCATGAAGCCGCCGGTGCCGTAGGAGACGACCTCGAAGACGCCGGTGCGTTCGAACGGGTCGACGTCGTAATCGGCGACGACGGCGACCTTGCGTCCCTCGCGGGTCATCAGGAAGGCGGCTTCGCCGACGACGCCGTCGCCGGTCAGCAGGTGGACGGCGGGGTCGCTGTCCTCGCGGGTGAGGACGAGCCAGGCGTCCGCTTCGAGGGCCGGCAGCCAGGCGTCGAGTTGGGCGTGCTTCTCGCGGACGAGGGTGACGTCGTTCGGGTTCACGTGGGGTGCGCCTCCTCGGGGTGCGGAGTTCCGGCGAGTATAGAGGCGCGCCCCCACCCCGTCAAGATATTGAACAGGGTTCAACGAGGCGGGGGTGGCGCGATAGGGTGCCGGCATGATCCCCGGTTCGCGCTCCACCCCCCCCGGCGCCCCCGAGACCGCGGTGCCCTCGCCCGCCCACCCCCGGCCCCACGTCCGCCACGACGCCGGCGACGCCTTCTTCGGCTACTACCCCGGCCCGGTCGCCGTGATCACCGCCCGCCACGAGGGCGCCGTCAACGTCATGAGCGCCGGCTGGCACGCCGCCCTGTCCGCCGACCCGCCGCTGTACGGCGTCGCGGTGGCGCCCGAACGCCACACCCACGCGTTGATCACCGCCGCCGGCGCGTTCGCCGTGCACTTCCTCGGCCTCGAACGCGCCGACGCCATCCAGGGCGCCGGCGTCCTGAGCGGCGCCGACGTCCCCGACAAACTCGCGGCGCTCAACCTCGCCTGGCGCGAGGGCGACCACGGCCTCCCCATCCTCGAGGACGCCTACCTCGCCTACGCCTGCACCGTCCGCGACCGCCACCCCGCCGGCGACCACGACTGGTTCGTCGGCGACGTCACCGGCGTCTACGCCGACCCCGGCGCCTACCCCGACCGCCTCCTCGACCCCGCCGTCGCCTCCGCGGCGATGTACTACGGCCGCTCCCGCTACGAGGGCCTCGGGCACGGAACCGTCCGCACCTTCGACGTCGAGGCCCTCCGGGCGCTCGCGAACGACGGGGAGGGGGGCGCGTGAACCGCGCGACCGACACCTTCCGCGCGGTCCTGCCGCTGCGCGAGGCGGCGCGCGTCGAGAACGACTGGTTGCGCCGCCGCCTCGCCACCGTCCTCCCCGAGGTCATGCGGCGCGAGGGCGTCGATACCTGGATCGTCGTCGCCCGCGAGTACGCCGAGGACCCGGTCGTCCTGAGCCTCCTGCCCGCCCCCATGCTGTCCGCCCGCCGCCGCACCGTCCTGGTGTTCCACGCCCCCGAGGACGGACCGTTCGAGGCGCTCGCCATCGCCAACGCCGGCATCGGGCTGGACGCCGTCTACGAACCGGTCTGGCGCAAGACGCAGACCGAACGCGCCGAGGAAACCCAAGCGGAGGCGCTCCGCCGCGTCCTCGAGGCCCGCGACCCGCAGCGGATCGGCATCGACGTCAGCGAGACGTTCGCCTTCGGGGACGGCCTGACGGTCACGCAACGCGACTGGCTCGAGGCGGCCCTCGGACCGGACCTGTTCGCCCGCACCGTCTCCGCCGAACGCGTCGCCGTCGGCTGGCTGGAGCGGCGCCTCCCCGAGGAGATCGCCAGCGCGGACGCCTCCAACCGCCTCGCGCACGACCTGATCGCCGAGGCGTTCTCGACCCGCGTCGTCCAACCGGGCGTCACCCGCGCCCCGGACGTCGCCTGGTGGTTGCGCGAACGCACCCGCGAGCTGGGCCTGAGCTGTTGGTTCCAGCCGTCGGTCTCCATCCAACGGCGCGGCGAGACGCTCAGCCCGATGGGGGCGACGCCGGACGCGGTGATCCTGCCCGGCGACCTGCTGCACTGCGACTTCGGGTTGCACGAGCTCGGCTTGGCGACCGACACCCAACGCAACGCCTACGTCCCGCACCTGCACGAGGACGGCCCGAGCGACGGGATGCGCGAAGCGATGCGCCTCGCCAACCGCCAGCAGGACCTCCTCGCCGCGGAGATGGTGGCGGGCCGGACCGGCAACGAGGTCCTCGCCGCCGCCCGCGCCGCGATGGACGAAGAGGGCCTCGACGGGCGCATCTACTCCCACCCGATCGGCGTGCACGGGCACGGGGCGGGACCGATGATCGGCCGCTACGACGAGCAGGCGTTCCTGCCCGGCACCGGCGAAGCGACGCTGCACGACGACACGCTGTTCTCCTTCGAGATGCTGATCCGGCATCCGCTGCCCGAATGGGACGACCAGACGATCTATCTCGCCACCGAGCAGATCGTGGCGTTCACCGGCGGCGCGGTGCGCTACCTCGGCGGGGGGCGCCAGACCGAGTTGTACGTCGTGCGCTGAGTCAAGCGCCGTCCGGCGCGAGGGCGTCCACCTCGATCTCGACGCGGACGTCCTCGCCGATCAGGCCCGACGCCACCAACGTGTTGGCCGGCTCCGCGACCCCGAGCCGCGCCCCGTGCGCGTCGGCGACCGCCGCGACGTCGGCGGGGTCGGCGACGTGGATGCGGGTCCGCACGACGTCCTCCAGGCCCGCCCCGAGGCTGCGCAGCACCCCCGCCACCTTGTCCAGCACGAAGTGCGTCTGCGACGCCGCGCTCGACGGCGCGACGAGGCGCGTCCCGTGGTGCGCCGTCGTGCCGGAGATGCGGATGGCGCGCCCGTCGCGCCGCGCCCGGGCGTACCCCGCGCGCCCTTCCCATTCGGTGCCGGTCCGGACCCGCCGGACCCCGCGCGCGTCGGTCGCCACCGGGTAGGGCGCGGGGAGGGCGTCCAGATGGTGCCGGAGGTCGCCCGACGCGGTCAGGAACGGCTCCCGGCGGTACTCGTCGCCGCAGTCCCCCGGGACCGGAGCGAGGCCGGCGATGGCGTCCTCCAGGATCGAGCGGTCGGCGTCGGACAACGTCAGTTCGAGGCCGCGGAGGGTGTCGGCGACGTGCTCCGACGCCCCCAGGCGCGCCCCCACGATCACGCCCGCCACGCCCGGCGTGTCCAGCACGAAGCGGGTCGCGACGTTCGCGATGGAGGCGTCGTGCCGGTCGGCGACGGCGCGCGCGGCGTGCAGGACCGCCTGGTAGGCGTCCCACCCGCCGATGGCCTCCACGAAGCGGCGGTACTTGTTCAACGACCAGGGGGTGGCCTCGTCGTCCCACGTCGGTTCCTCGCGCCCCAACCACCGGTCGGTCAACAGGCCGCCCGCCAGGGTGCCGTAGGCCAGGACGTGGACGTCGCGCTCGAGGGCCAGGTCGGTCAGCCCGTGCGCCGCGCGCCGGTCGAGGAGCGAGAAGCTCACCTGGTTCGTCACCAGCGGCAGGCCGTCGTCCAGCGCCAGCCGCCAGTGCGCGGTGTCGACGTTCGTGAGGCCCAACGCCCCGATGCGGCCCGCCTGGCGCAGGTCGTTCAGCTGGTGGAGTTGGTCGAGCCACGCGGGGTCGTCGTACGTCCACGTGTGGAACTGCAGCAGGTCGATCCGCTCGGTCCCCAGCCGCTCCGCCGCCCGGTCGACCGCCGCGACGACGTCCTCGCGGGTCGTGGGGCCGGGCTTCGGCACCCACTTCGTGAGCATCTGCGTCGCCCCCCTGCGCGTCGCGCGGTGGTGGCCCGCGATGACCTCCGCGGAGCCGTAGTGGTCCGCCATGTCGAACGTCGTGAGGCCGGCCGCGACGTAGCGGTCCATCGCCGCCGCCGCGGTCTCGGGATCGAGGGTCGCGCCGCCGCGCTCCATGTCGGCGACCTGCCAGAGGCCGGTCAGGACCCGCGCGATCTCCAGATCGGGCGCGATCCGGAGGCGCGGCACGGCACCTTCGCTGGGGGACGTCATGGCCGCGAGTGTACCTGCGGGCCCCGACGGGCGGGGCGTCGGACGTCAGGGGCGGCGGGAGACCAGGGTCACGCCGGCCGGCGGTGCGTCGGGATCGCGGACCGCGCTCAGGAAGTCGTCGTTCTCCACCGATTCCACCCGTCCGCCGCCCCCACCGTTCCAGTAGATGCCGGGCGTGCACGGGCGGGGGACGTCGACGTCGGGATGCGCCCGGGCGTAAATGGGTCCGGCGAAGCCCATGCCGCCTGCTCCGCGTTTGCACACGCTGCCGTCGGCGAAGATCGCCGCCTGCAGGCCGGAGGACGGCTTTCGCTCGAACCGTACGTTGCCCTCGGATGCGATCAGGATGCGCACGATGGTGCCTCCACCGGGCGCCGCGGTGCCCTCGATGGCGTAGTCGCGGGCGTCGAAGACGACGTCCCGCTCGGCCAGTAGCGTATTGCGGCCGGAGAGGCGCATGCCGTCGGCGGGGACGACGCTCGCCGCGGACACGCGCAGTCCGTACGGGGGATCGAGCGACGCGGCGTCGGAGCTTCGCGCTGCGATGCGGACCGTCGTGTCCGGCCCGCCGACGATCGTGAGTCCGTTCGCCTCGCCGCGGACCGTCATCTCGCTCCCGTCCTCGAGGCACAACCGCGTTCCGGGCGGGTAGGCGTCGGCGTCGACGTTGGTGACGCCGGAAAGCGTGAAGCTGCACGTCCCGCCCCAGGCGTCGACGAGCCCGTCGCGGTCCAGTACCTGGGCGCGTACGGCCGCCGTTCCCACTTCGCACTCCGGCGCGTGGCGGCCCCGTCCGAGTTCGCACGGGTGCGGGGAACCGTCGTCGCGAACGCCGGACGCGCCCAAGGGGCGGGCGGCCTGCGCGCTGGAGGATCGCGCGTCGCGAGCGGCGCGTGCTTCGATGCGGCCGTTGGCGGCCAGCGGGATGGAGAGGTCGACGCGCCCCTTGATCGTCATGTCGCTCGTCGTTTGCCACCCCTCGAAGCCCGACGCAGCGGCTACGGTGAAGCGCGCCGACGTTCGATGCGCCGCGGATTCCCGGCCGTACCCGACGACGTGGATGCGGCCTCCGACGACGGTACCGTCCTCGTCCGTGGCGTAGGTGAGATCCTCCACGGCGTACCGGTCGGTGGCGGGGAGGAGGGTCTCCGCCTTCGGCCACGGGGGGGTCTCGGATCCAGCGTGCACCTCGCGTAGCGCGAGGAGCGCGAGGTCCAGCCCCTCGTCCGACGCGAACTCGGCCTCGGCGGCGGCGTACGTGTTGCGGGCCACGTCGAGGTTGGTCGTCGCGACGAAGTGCGAAGCGGCTGCGAGTACGGAAAGAACGAGAAGGACGAGGAGGGTCGTGACGAGCACGAAGCCGTCGGGACCGGCACGACAGGGCGCACGTCTCACGGTCGGGTCACCTCCACGGATTGCGGGTTGAACGTCGCGATCAGAAAGGTCACGGGGTTCGCCTCCACGGGGTCGATTCGGACCTCGAGGCCGACGACGTCGTCGGGGACCGTCCCGCCTGCGAGGAGGTCGCTCGGCGCGACGGTCGAGCGGTCCTTGCGCACGAGCGATACGACGCGAACGCCGCTCACGCCACCGATCAGAGCACCGTCGAAGGTCTCACTGGGGGTTCGGAGGGTCCGATCGAGCGTCCCCCCGTCGGGATCGAGGGCGAACGTCGTTTCGTGGCGCTCCACGTTGCCGGATGCGGTGTAGCGATCGTCCAGGTAGAACGCGGTGATGCGATCGGAGGTCGCCATCCGCTCGATCCGGAGGGTCGTGCCGCCGGTCCACGCCGCGAAGGGCCGATCGGACGGGGTCGCGTCGTCCCCCGGATACCCCGCGAGCGCCAGGTCGCGTCGAAGGACGGCGATGGCCCCCTCTACGTCCTGAAAGGAGGCGCTTCGCTCCACGCTCGTCGAGAACGTCCGTCCCGCATCGGCGAAGAGTCCCCCGAGCGCGAGGAGGGCGATCACGGTGATGACCGACGCGATGAGGAGCTCCACGAGCGTGAAGCCCGCGGCGTTGCGAAGCCTCACGGTGGCGTCCCCGTGAGGACGTTCCCCGTCCACAACGCCGACAGCGACTGCGTCGCGCCGTCGGCGCGGGTGGCGGTGACCGCGATCCGGTAGGCGTTGGGGGCGGTCCCCCCGCCGCACGTCAGGGTGCCGGCGTCGGCGTCGAAGGTGCACGGTGCGATGTCCACCCGGCAGTCGCTGACGACGTCGGGTAGGTCGGTGAGGCAGTCGGTGCTCGTGGGTTGCAGCGCGGCGTGGCGTTGCCACTCGAGTTCGTTGCGGACCAGGCGGGTGGTTTCCGCGATGCGTTCCGCCTGCAGGCTGGCCTGCAGGGCGCCGGTGTGGACCCGCGTGAGGGTCAGCACGCCGATCCCGATGACGGCGATGGCGAGGAGGACCTCCAGGAGGCTCAACCCGCCCGTGCGGCGCGTCCGCGTCACGGTGCGGGGGCGTCGGCGACGGTGACGCGTCCGGTGAGGGTGACGGTGACGTCGACGGTGGTGCGGCCGTCGTCGAGGGTGGCGATCCGCTCGGGGAAGCCGGCGTAGTCGCAGCCGCGGGCGGTGCCGCTCGGGAGCCACACGAGCGCGGCGTCCCCGACCAGGTCGGTGTCGACCGCGACCGCGGCGTGCGTCGCGGCGTCGGCGCGGGCGACGACCTCCCCGCCGTCGCAGGGGCGGTCGGGGCGACCGACCTGCGCGAGGAAGGCGCCGTCGCTCGCGTCCCAGCGGACCGCGACGGGGGCGTCGCGGCGGATCGCTTCGAAGCGGCCGGCGGCGACGGTCGCGCGGACCTCCTCGGCGTAGGCGCGGGCTTGGGCGGGGCCCATGCGCACGAAGCCGACCGCCGCGAGCACCGCCATGGCGGCGAGCACGACGAGGAGTTCGACGAAGGTGACGCCGGACCGGCGGGCGGATGGAGACTTCATCACGAATACGGTACGTACGTGACAACGCGTCGGGGGTGCATCCGTCACGGCGCGCACCGTGCCCACGCACTGCCGGACGTCCGGCCGGCAGGGCACCCGCGGGCGCGCCGAAGCGTGCGAGGCTCCTCGCATGGAACTCGGCGTCTACAGCTTCGGCACCACCGCCCTCGACCCCGCGACGCAACGCCCCGTCTCCCAGGCGCAGGCGATGCGCAACCTGCTCGAGGCGATCCGCCTCGCCGACGACGTCGGCCTCGACGTCTTCGGGATCGGCGAACACCACACCCCCGAGATGCCGGCCAGCGCCGGCGCGGTGGTGTTGGGGGCCGCGGCGTCGGTGACCGAGCGCATCAAGCTCATCAGCTCCGTCACGGTGCTTTCCACCGACGACCCGGTCCGCGTCTACCAGCGCTTCGCGACCCTCGACGCGGTCTCCCACGGTCGCGCCGAGATCACCGCCGGCCGCGGCTCCTCGACCGAATCGTTCCCCCTGTTCGGGTACGACCTGAACGACTACGACCGCCTCTACGCCGAGAAGCTCGACCTGCTCCTCGCCATCGACCGCGGCGACCCGGTCACGTGGGAGGGCAGCGTCCGCCCGCCCCTTCGCGGCATGGAGGTCGTGCCCCGCCCCGACGCGGGGCACCTCCCGATCTGGCTGGCGACCGGCGGGAACCCCGGGTCGTCCGCCCGCGCCGGGCAGCTGGGGCTCCCGGTCGCCTACGGCATCATCGGCGGCGAAGCGGCGCGCTTCGCACCGCTCGCCGACCTCTACCGCCGCACCGCCGCCGACGCCGGCGTCCCGGCGGAGGCCACCCGCGTCGCGGTCGCCAACCCCGGGTTCGTGGCCGACGACGCCCGCGCGGCGCGGGAGACCTGGTGGCCCGCCTGGCACCGGGTGATGCGCGACATCGGCCGACGCCGTGGCTTCGCGCCGATCCCCCGCGAGGTCTACGACCGCGACGCGGCGCCCGGCGGGGCGTTGTTCGTCGGCGACCCGGCGGAGATCGCGGAGCGCATCTTGGCGCTCCGCGAAGCGCTGGGGCACGACCGACAGATCCTGCAGATGGACGTCGGACGGTTGACCCAGCGCGACTTCCTGCGCGGCATCGAGCTGCTCGGGACCGAGGTCAAGCCCCGCGTCGACGCCGCGCTGCGCCGCTGACGCGCCCGCCGCTCACTCCGTCGCAACCGTCACGTCGGTCGTGGTCGGGACCGCATAACGCGCCTCCCCGCCGCTGACGAACACCCCTCGCACGCGGACGCGGTGATCGACGCCGGTCACGGTCAGGTCGAGCGTGCCGGCGCCGTCCGTGCCCAGCGACGTCCACGCCGGCCACTCCGTCGGACTGGTGGTCGTCGTCCAGGTCGCCTCGAACCCGCTCACGGTCAGTCCGGCCGTCGCCCAGTCCGTGGGCGAGGTCGCTTGGACGTCCACTTGGCTCGTCGTGGCGCTCGTCGCGATCGCGGGAGTTGCCTCGCTGACGCAGTCCCACGTGGGGAGGCGGCCCGGGAAGGCGTCGAGGGGATCGCTGTCCTCGACGAAGTTGTTGTTCCCCGCCGATGGCTCGATGCACCAGTGCGCCAGGTCGTCCTCGAATGCGGGCGCGTAGCGGAAGGCGTCCGTGAGGTCGTAGACGCCCCCGAAACGCCACGTCGCGACGGACTGCGAGAACGGGACGTCCTTGCTCGACGTGCCCTTCACGAAGTACGCCATCTTCACGTCGTTCGTCGCTTCGGTGCCGACGTCGGTCCAGTCCAGCGCCACGCCGCCGTTGTCGAAGGCGTCGGCGAATTCGAACATGCCGGAGAAATCGTCTACGTGGGCGACGTTCCAGCTGCTGACGTCCTGGTCGAAGGAGGTGGGTGACGCATTCTTGGCGTTTTTGAACATGTATG